>DASWLJ010000333.1:0-3148 GCA_036396185.1 Bathyarchaeia archaeon
TTGGCAGCAACGTGGATTACGACGAGTTGAGGGACCACATGGCCAAGCAGGGCGCAGTCATACACAGTGTGGACCAGGTAGTAGTAGAGTAGGTATGCAGCTGAAGCCCACACTCCAGCCCTTCCTCGACAAGGGGACGGACACCGCTGGAGCCGACATTGTTCTCTTCGCGGCGCCCCTGGACAAGACCACGAGCCACAGGAGTGGAACAAGGTTCGGGCCCCAAGCCATACGCGTGGAGAGCACCTATCTGGACACCTACAGCGCCAGAACCGGCCTCGACTGGGACGCCCTTAACCTCGCCGACGCCGGGGACGTGGACTGCCCTGACGTGGAGACCGCCCTCAGAGGAGTAAAGGAGGCTGCGGCGAGTGTCAGGGGGCTCCCCGTGATGCTGGGGGGCGAGCACACTGTAACCCTGGGGGCGCTGCAGGCCCTGAAGCCGGACCTGGTCGTAGTCTTCGACGCCCACCTTGACCTCAGGGACGAGCTTTTCGGTGAGCACCTGTGCCACGCAACGTACCTCAGGCGAGGCTACGAGGAGCTGGGCTTCAAGGCCCTCGTCGTCGGAGCCCGTGCGCTGTCAGGGGAGGAGGTGGAGTATGTCGCGTCCAACCCTGACCTGGCTTACATAACCCCTCAGCAGATCAGGAGAGGCGAGCGGAACCCCGTTGAGGAGGCTGCGGCGCTGGCGTCCGACGCAGAGAGGGTCTACGTGAGCCTGGACGTGGACGCCCTTGACCCGTGTTATGCGCCCGCCGTGGGCAACCCGCACCCTGAGGGCCTGAGCCCCACGCAGGTGCTGGACGTGGCGGAGGCAGTCATCGACAGGAGGCTGGTGGGGCTGGACGTGAACGAGGTGTACCCTCACTACGACACGGGGCAGACGGCGGCCACAGCCGCGTACATCCTCATGGAGTCCCTCTACTACTACGTGGGAGCGCTGAGACGCCCCTAGGTTATTATACTGGGTGCGAGGCGCCTATACCTCATGGACGCGGATAAATCCGGACTGCTGGTCTGGGAGAAGAGGGTGCCCATCCTCACCAACAGGTACATGCTCTGGGACATATTCAGGCTCTTCGCGGCCACGGGAGTCATCATGAACCTGCTGCTGGACGCCATGACCCTCTTCGAGGAGGTCTGGAGCTTCTTCACGCTCAGCCTCATCGGCCTCGGAATAGTCTTCACGATATTCATCCTGGTGACCATCGTCGTCTTCAGGAACCACTTCGACCTCACGTTCATCCTGGGCCCCGAGGGGCCGTTCAGCGCCGTGGACAACAGGACGAGGAGACTCAACAGGCTGGCGTTGTTGGCGGGTGGGCTGGGGGGTTCACTCTCGGCCACCGGCTCATCGCTGCTGGCCATGTCCCAGGAGGAGGTGGGCATCGAATGGAAAGAAGTCAGGAAGATCACCGTGGACGAGAAGCGACTGGTACTAAGCGTCCACAACAGCTGGAGGACCGTCTTCAGGCTCTACTGCCTCCCCGGTAACTACGCCCAGGCTTTAGAGTATGTGAAACGCTACATCCCGGCGGATAGGATCGTGTACAGGTCCAGGATCGCGGGCCTGCCGCCCTAGAGGAAGTTTGTGACCACTGTCATCAGCACCTGGACTAGGAGGCTGCTGGCCATGAGGCCCGCCACTATGAGGCGGCCTCTCTCGTTGTAGAACTCCTTCCCATACCTCCTCTCAGTGTAGAGCCGGGCGAGGCCCCCGACGCCTAAAGGTATTATGTAGTGGGGCGGGAACAGGAGCCCCATGCCGAGCCCCATCATGCTTATGGGTGTGAAGACCTCGAGCAGGGCGCCGACCACTCCGCCCGCGAGAAACGTCCACGGGTTCAGAACGGTGGATATGTCGCCCGTGGCCAGCATGGTCACGTAGACCTTCGACTGGAGGAGGCCAACGGCAGGCATCATCGGGGTGCCGAATCCCACGTACTTCCATAGGACGAGTGTGAAGAAGACGCTGAATATGAAGGTGGGCACCCAGCCCGTTATCTGGGCTACAATGATGTCCCTCCAGCCGACCCGCGTCTCGTCACCGTACTTGTAGTAGGGTAGGGTGTTGCCGCTCAGCCACGGGTTAGGCCGCAGGTATGGGTACACGAAGTAGCCTGTGAAGGCCCTGTAGCCGGCGGTAAATATGGGTAGGTCATATAGCAGCATAGAAGCATATCCCATGCCCATGCCTGTCTCGCCCTGCATCTTGGTGATGAATATCGCCTCCATGAAGCCCGCGATGAAGAAGCTGTAAGCCGTGAAGGCGACCGCGAAGACCGGCGGCAGCGGAGCGAAGGGGTTGAGAGTGTACGCGAAGAACGCCAGGAACGCGAAGATCGCCAGGATTGCGACCAGGTATTTTTTGTTGCCGAGTATACCCTGTATGAGTACCTTGTAGAGTTCGAAGTACCCTGTCTCGCCGTCGCCCGGGTTTTCCTTCGCCCCTTTTCTTAATTTGTTTTTAGCGAGCATGACGACTGATAGCAGAATGCCGCCCAGTAGAAGGATGCCTATGGCAGGCCCCATCGAGTATTTCATCAGGAACTCTTGGTAGAGCGCCATGACATCGCCCGCCGGTTCAAGTAAGCCTCTGCGTACCAGCAACGGGGTTATTATGAGATAGCTTATCATGCCTGAGGCCAGGAGGCTCAGCGAGGTCCTTGGGCTGATGAGGTACCCGATGGATGCGAACCCCACGCTGAGGCTGATGACCAGTATGCAGCCGGGTGGGAGGAACCCCGACAGGTCCAACGTTGTGAGGTCCAGTCCACGTAGGGCGGGTAGGTGCTGCAGCAGGGTTACGGTGAAGCCGACGGCCGCCGACACAGCGACGAGCCTAGCTGAGCCTCCCCCGGCCATGCACGCGTCCACGAGTTTGGTGGTGGCGGACACGTTTGGCCACACCATCTTAGGGCTTCGGATCAGTTCGTCCCGAAGGACGGTGTAGTAGATCAGCCCCGCGATGAGGCTTATGGTTAACGCGAAGACCAGGAAAGTTATAGGGGCGATCCAGTGTTGTAGGCTTATGTCCTTGGCCTGGATGACCTCCATCGGAGGGGCGATCCATGGTGGGTACGATGCCAACGGCTCTGTTTCCAGCATGTAGATGATGAACCCTAGTGTCTGGTACACTCCCATC
>DASWLJ010000334.1:0-9917 GCA_036396185.1 Bathyarchaeia archaeon
GGATGAGGGGAACGCCTACGTGGTAGAGCTCAACAGCACGCCGGGGTGGGAGGGGCTCCAGTCGGTGACCAGCGTGGACATCACGGGGCGCCTCGTGGACCACGTGCTATCAATGCTATGATCAGGGGATCGCCGTGAAGCCGAGGGACAGGGACTTCGTTGAGACCGTTGAGGGCCACCTGTTCTGCGTGGTGGGGTACCTTCACCCGCCCGACGGGTACACGGCCTACCTGAAGTACGTGCCCGCGCCCGTGGGCAAGTGGGGCCGCGGCGCCACACGCTACTCGCGCACCCTGCCATTCTACAACGTCTCCCAGGTGGAGAACACGTACAGGTACCTGAGGGACAGCTACCCCAAGTACCTCCTCGAGTGCCCCGTCCGCGGCATCACGGTCTCCTACGTGCCCAAGGGCAGCGTCAGGAGGTACTACAGGCCGCAGAGGAGGCTGAGGGAGATCAGGGTCAGGGGCCCGGGGGACCCCCTGGAGGAGAAGCTGCTGAGCCTCGTCAACCTGCTCTCCGAGGAGTCGGGCGTCAGTGAGTTGGGCGTGACGGGCTCCATACTCACGGGCATACACAACCCCGACTTCTCCGACATGGACCTCACAGTGTACGGGGCCAGCCAGTCGAGGAGGCTCAGGGACGCCATGATAAGGTTCAGAGAGGAGCGCGGCCCGGTTCAATCTCCATCAAGTGACGAGGTGGAGGAGTGGTGCCGCGAGAGAGCCCGGAAGTTCCCGCTCACAGTGGAAACCCTCAGAAGATTCGCAGAGGCCAGGTGGAACTACGGCTACTACAGGGGAACCTACTTCTCGGTCCACCCCACCCGGACAGGCCGGGAGATCAAGGAAGTCTACGGCGACAACATCTATCGCAGGGTGGGCGAGGTGGAGGGCGAGGCGACGGTGATGGACGCCGGAGAGTCCATGTTCCTGCCCGCCGTCTACCCTATAGAGGACGCAGAGCTACCCGGAGGCGTCGAGGCGACGCGCCTTGTCTCCTACGAGGGACTATACGGCGGCGTCTTCAGGGAAGGCGAGCGCGTCGGGTTCAGGGGCGTCCTGGAGGAAGTGAGTGGTAAGGCTCCCGGTTACCAGGTTGTCGTCGGGGGTGCGGGCTCCCCCGGCGGCTACATAAAATGGGTTTAGGATTCGGGGTTGGGGTTCCACTTCTCGGCCACGTAGGACGCGATCCCTGATGAGTCCATGGGGCCGACTGCGACGTTCCACCCTGAAAGCTCCTGTATCTCTCCGCTGAGCCTGGCCGCCCTGCCGGGGATGATGAGGCTGCGGTGCTTCACCTTCTCCGACACCTTGCTGTTGGTTATGGCCTCCGCGACGGTCTCCGCAGTCATCTTGCGGCCAGCGACGGCGCTCTCGACGCTCATGCCCTCGCTGTCAACCACAAGCAGATAGCAGTTCACCTTGGCGCCCTCGATGTCAGAGGCCACCGTGTAGTAGGTGAGGGCGAAGTTTGTTGTGAGCAGCACAGGCGAGTTCTCGTCGGGTGTCCCAATCGTCATGAGGCCGGCCTCCACCGACACGGGTTTCCTAGGATCGGTGTACAGGTTGCTCCTCAGGAAGACCTGGGGCAGCAGCGCCCAGCCGCTTATGCCGTGGAGCACTATCATGTCCGTGAACCTGGTGATGAGGGCGGCGGCCAGCTGCGCCTCGTTCCACTCGTTGAGCACAGGGTCCTCCGCGGGCGCGGTCCAAGCCGCTATGGGTGCGCCCATGAGCGGGTAGCCCAGGCCCTCCTCCTCGCCGTTGATGGCGTCCCACCTGAGGATGGTGAAGGCGTCCATGTTGGCACCCATGTACTCGTTGGGGGCCGTACCCGGGTCCAGGACGATGTCCTTGACCCCGTACGCCTCCAGTGTGAGGGCCAGGCTCTTCAAACCATCCATGTCCATGGGTGAGGAAGCCACCAGCGGGCAACCATGCTTGAGGGCCAGCTCGGCCATCGCTTGCCAGTTGTTCTTCGTCGCGGCGTAGATGAGGGGCCTCCTGTCGGCGACCACCTCGAGCCCCGCCTCCATGACCCCAGGGTCTGTGGCGCAAAGCATCATAGGCTTCCTGGTCAGCTCCCCAGACTTCTTGACGGCTTCACGGAACTTGTCAGCGTCGCCGCTGCTGGACCTCACAGCCAGCATGTCCAGAGTCAGACTCATGCCTATGTAGTTGTACTTGAAGTCGTTTAGGACGTGCACCCTGGTCTCGAACTCCTCGTCCCCCATCTCGTCGCTCACGTCCACTGCCATGGCTGGCTGGTGGAAGTAGGTGAACTCGTGCCTGTAGAGGACGTACTCGCCCCCAAGGGTCACACTGTTGTCTCCGACTCCCACCTCGACGGCTTTGACGGCGGGCTTCAGTAGGGCCCACAGCTTGCCGTAAGCCTCCGCCTTGCCAGGGTCCAGCAGCGGCTTGCACTCCTCCAGCGCGGCCTCCCTGTTCACCAGCTTGGCCGCGAAGGCCATGCAGTTGGCCTCGCCGCACTCCTTGCAGTTGGTGCCCGGCAGGCTCCTGTAGATCTCTATGGGGCTAAGTTCTTTCGCGGGCATACTATCAGCCTCCCACCTTCAATGTGACCCAGTCGGCGGGGTCCGTGGGCCTTTCACCCTTCATGAGGCTGTCGATGACCGTCTTCAGGGCGTTGACGGCGGCCGGGTGCATCATCATGAAGTAGTCCACGCCTGCGAGCAGCAGAGTCTGGCCCGTGATGGTCTCCCATATGGGGCCTCTCAGCTCTCTGGGTGAGAACTCTGGGCCCATCTTCATCCATGACTCCCTGGCTGCCCACGCGTTGGTTGTGCCCGATGACAGCGGGTGGTTGAGCTCAGGGTCGCCCTTTAGGGCCGCCAGCCTGGAGCGCTCCATGACTGTGAAAGCGTAGTCGAGGCCGTAGCCCAGCGCCGCTGTGGTGGTGTCCATTAAAATCCTGTTCTTGTCAACGAAGTCGTAGAGCTTCCTGTTGAGCTCCCGAGCCTTGTTCACGTCCATGCTGGTGAAGGCTATGACCACGTTGTCGTGCTTCTGTATGAGCCTGGCCGACTTCTCTATGTCCATGTCCAGGGTCACAGAGTTGATGAGCAGCCTCTCTCCCTCGATCTTCTCGGATATGGCCGTGAAGACCTCAAGGTCCTTCTTAGGGTCCCCGCAGCCGCCTATGCTGATGGGCACGTCCACTGCCTGCAGCACCTCCTCCACCTTCTTGACCGCCGCCTTGGGCGTGGCGTTCTCGATGAGGGGGTCTATTGTGAGTAGGTGCAGGTTCACCATCTCGGCCCCGAACTTTTCCACACATAAGCGGGCCCACTCCCCTGTGTCGTGGAGCACCTCCTCGAAGTGCATCTTAACCGCCTTGGACAGGCGCACCTCTGGCCAGTCGAAGACGTCTAGGGCGATGATGGGCTTGTTCTTGGGCGGTGCTTGGAAGTTGTAGAAGGCTGGCGCCCTCTCGCCGCCAATCGTGTAGGACTTTGACCTAGTTCCTCCCTCCGCCTTTGTGGCTCCCAGCTTGACCTCAACGACCTCCCCGATGTAGTCGGCCTTGGGGATGGATGTCTTGGCTGGTAGGAGAGCCGTTGGTTTAGCCGGTGCCTGCACCTGGGGCGCCGCGGCTGGCTGCATCTGTTGAGGATAATAGCCCATGGGAGGCACCCCGCCTCCCAGAAGCTGGGACATCCTGCTGGCGGAGTCCCTGATGAGGGCGAACTCGAAGGCCATCCTGTTGAGGACGGCCGGGTTGACGCCCCCCGAGCTCTGGCCCATGTTAAGCTCTATCTCGTCCAGCTCCATCTCAACGTCCTGGAGCTCTATCTCCTGGAACCTTGCCAGGCGCTCCAGGAGGTCCCTGCTGAGGGGGAGGCTGACTTTATCTGGCTTGGTCATCGGGGTCACTCCTTCTCGGCCCTGATGATGACCCTCTCGGCCCTTATCTTGGCGTTCTTCAGGATGATCTTGATGGTGACGCCCTGTGGGAGTCCCTGCAGAGCCTGCATGGGCAGCGCTGACGCGGGGAGCTCCAGGGTGGGCACCGTGAACCCCGTCATGGGCATCTGCTGGACCTGCTGGGGCGCAGCCTTCTCCTGTTTAGGCTCCTCGGCCTTCCAGGTCTTCACTATGGGGTGGTTCTTCTCTACGAGCCACTTCTTGAGGCCGTCCATATCCTGAACGTTCTCCTCCGTCGCTATCTTGGGGATGACCTCGGGGGGCAAGTACTGCTTGATCCTGTCCATGATGTCCTTGGGCATCCAGACGACCCGGTCCCAGCCTCCGTCTGCCTGCAGGAACTTGGGGCTCCTCATGTACTCTATGCTTAGGCCGTGGAACCCGTCCACCTGTTTGCCGCCGGCAGTCAGGTCGCTGATTGTGACGAAGTCCAGGCCGTTAACCGTCTGGCCCTTGTAGTTGCGGTGGACGACTCCGAAGCCGTCCACTTCGGGGATGTAGAAGGCGCAGCCCTCGAAGCAGCCGCAGCTTGTGTGGGGGTACCCGAAGGCCGTGTAGAGCTGGACGCGCTCGATCTCGCCCAGGCTCTTCTCCTTGATGACCCTGTTCACGTCCTCGTACTCGCCCTTTATTGTGTCTATGAGGGCTCCTTTGGGTATCTCGAAGACGGGGCCCTTGGGGTCCACCTTGGCTGTAGCCCTGCCGTCGAACCAGCTGATGGCTCCGCAGTTGGCGTACCTCTGGGGCGTGATGACGCATAGGTGGGTGGGGGCGAAGCTCTGGCAGAGGCTGCACCCGTAGAATACGTCCACCTCGTCGTCGCTCATGCCTCGTGCTCGGGCGTCCCTGGCCTCGTAGATGCTCATGGCCTTGGGGTACCACTCCTGCACCTTCTCCGGCTCCGTGATGAAGGTGATCTGCATTTTCTCTATGAAGGGCAACTCGCTCTTGTAGAGCCTGAGCAGCACGGTGCCCAGGTGGTTGAAGCTGTTGAAGCCCTTCTGGTAGCTCTTCTTGCTGAGCCTCATCTGTATGTCGTAGCGCTGGTTCAGGTGCATGAAGCCCTCTATGAAGTTCACGTACTCGTGTAGCCGCCGCTCTATGACTCCCTCCAGGTCCTTCTCGATCTCGGCTCCGGCCACCTCGATGATCATGCCGAAGGGCGTGTTTGTGCCCTCGGGGAGCTCCTTTATGTCCTTCCCTATGATGGTCATCTTTTCGTCTTCGACCTCGTCCATGGGCTTGGCCTGGACTAGCTCGAACTTGTAGGTCTCCCTGGGGCCGCCCAGCTCTAGCTGCATGTCTTTGCCCCTGATCCGCTCGCCCTCGTAGATGATGCCCACATCCACGGGGAGGTCCTTGAATAGACTCATCTTCTATGCCTCCTCCAATTCTTTTATTATCTCATCCAACGCGTTCAACCAGTCCTTCACCGGCAATGACCCCATGGACCAACTGGCGTTGGGCTGATACGCGTTGCCAAGTGAAACGGTCTTCAGCTCTGGCGCAAAGTTCTTGAGCCCGGACTGAACCAGCCACTCCATGTAATATGGAGCCCCAACAAAAAAAACGGTATCGTATGGTCCTCCTCCGTCGAGCCCCATCCAGCCGGGGTCTCTGAGCCGGTCTCCCAGGTTCATGAACTGCATGCTGTGGACCTCAGCTCCCCTATCCCTAAAAATCTTCACCAAATGCCCCGTCGCCACGACGGTTACCCCGGCTTTATGGAGCCTGATGATGGAGTCAACCAGGTCTCCGTCGTTTGTCTTTACGTTCGGCGCATCGCTGCCCACAACCAAGAGAGGCCTCTTGGCCTTCTTTAGCATGGAGGCAGCTACCTTGGGTTGAGGTATAAGGAGGGCGCTTTTCGGCCCCGCTATCTCAGCGGTCTGCCCTGTACGCATCTTCGCGGCCATTACTGTTTTCCCCTCACCATTCTTTCGAGAAGGGTCGGATCCAGTAAACCTATCTTGCCTTCCACCCAACCCTTCTCCTTGATGATGCCAAGTATCTCCTCCTTCATCGTGAACGGGACATCGGCCTCAACGCGGACGTAGAGGTGAAGGTCGTCCGGCATTGAATCATAGTATTTTTTATGCAGGTCGATGTAGTGGCTGAGCTTGACCGCCCTCCCCTTCGTGGTGTCGTTGGGCCTCATGCTGAGTTTCGCTGTCATAACCATGGCCTCTTCGATGGTCTCTGCCGCGTAGAAGAGGTGCTCGGGTGCGGGGCCCACGTACTTTTCTTCGCCCGTCCGGGCGTCGATGGTTACCCAGTCCTCTTCTTTATCTGCTCTGCCTAGTAGGTTGCGCCTGTACTTCGATCCGTGGGGCCCGACGATGACAGGGATGCCGAGCCTCCAACAGCCCGAGGCGATGCTGGCCGCTTTCTGGGACATGGCGCCCCAGGCGACGCCCACAGCACCCACCCTGTTGTAGATGTAGTCAGCAATCTCCTCATAGTTGGCCCTAAGGGGACGCTTGGCGAATATGTTGGCGATCTTGATCGCCGCGCCGGTTATGTGCGCGTTTGACACGCAGCTGCCGATGTTCACCAGTCCTCCTGCGTCAAAGTTACCAGGATACTTCTCGTAGAGGTTTTGGCCGTCCTCGTCTCGTGTCAACGCGATGTCCATCGCGGAGCATCCCGTGGCGAGGACGATGAAATTCCTCTTTAGGAATTCATCAGCTATCTTAGCGACTTCCTCGCCGCCGTTGGGGTAGTTGGCGCACCCAACAAGAGCGACGACCCCCGGTATCTCCCCGAACACTATGCCTCTTCCCACCTCCCTGATCTCTACGTCGGTCACGGCGCCCCTCCCAACCCTTATCGGGTACGAACCTGTCATCCCCTTCTCGGCGGCCGCCTTCGTCAGGAAGCTCACGACGGGGATTTCCTGTGGACAGGCGCTCTCACATCTCCCGCAGCCCACACATTTAGGCTGTATCTCAGCCAGAGCATCCAGGTTTCCCTCCGCTGCTGCCTTGACGGCCTCCATTATGGGCAGGTTGTTTGGGCATGCCCTCACGCAATCCATGCAGCCTCGGCATGTCTGCGCATATTCTATGAGTTTCTCCAACTGAAGAGCCTTGGATCCCTGTCTCTTGGGCTTCATCTTCAAAGCGGTCTTGACCACAACCTCGCCTACCTCTCTCGGTTCAAGGATTAGCACTCCCGGCGTCTCTCCCGACACGAGTTCCTCGACCACTTTATCCGCTGGGTGGTGGGTTCTGTTAGGTAGCCCGAGCATACTTTTTTCGCTCGTCGCTATCACTGGAGCACCCATTTTCTGTGCCTCTTCCACGATGTCGGTGCGGAGGCACTGCTCGTCTACAACCACTACGTCAGCGATTCCTGAGCGGATGTATCTCAGCTGCCAAGAGATGGGCCCCATGATCTTGGCCCGTTTGTCGTACCTGCTGTTGTCGTGAGCTGTGCAACAGAGACCCCCCACCTCAACGGTGTCGAAGAGGTTGTTCTCCATAAGATAGTCGATAATGTCGACACTGGGTAGAACATTGTGCCCTATACACATAATCACAGCTTTCGATGTATCGATGGCTCCGAAGCCTATCTCGGTCATGGGGGCATCGGCTGTTCCTTTGGGGAAGCCTAGTGTGGATATCTGGCAGACATCTGCGACCTCCATGGCGACATGGTCAAGCATCCCTGCGTGGAACGCCTTGGACTCGAAGTCTAGGTTGTCTCCCTCCTGCCCCGTGTGAGCCGCGGCCGTGAGCTGAACCAGCTGCGTCTCTACGTATTCGAGGGCTTCCTCAAGGTCCCCGAGCGTCTTCGGCTTGATCCCGCAGACGAGCCTCATGTTGGGGGCCTCCACGTTGGTGTTTATGGCAACGTCGAGCTTGTGGTCTTTTCCGTATTCCTCTATGAGGTGGGTAAGCATGTGTCTCGCATGGGCGCAGTGAGTGGATGCCCCGATGCAACATGCTAACATCACGATGCGTGACTGCTGGGCAGCCATGGTGATGCCGCAGGCGCCCTTCTTGTCGCCTGTGAGATCACATTTACCGAATGTGCAGAGGCAGCAGAGGTCACAGAAGGGCATGTAGAACGGTTTATACCTGTTCAGTAATTTATGGTCCCAATCTCTGAATGTTCCTACAGATGGGAACGGGGTGGGCCCCATGGGCTCCTCCCACTCCTCGTCAACGACTCGGCCTATCTGGATCTCAAGGCCCTTGAAGGTTCCGAGGGCGGACGAGAGCTCGTCGAACTTGAGTTTTACGTTCTTGTTAGCCAACGCGTTTCCTCCATTGAATCTACTTACATGATACACGGTAGTATATTATTTATAGCATTTACAGTAATTATTTAAAATTAGCAGGATTTACTATAGGTTGATAAAAAATTCTAAAAAACCTTCAGCATATTATGTTAAAGAAAATTAGACGTGATCAATCGACCAGCTTACAGCAAGCTAGCCAAGGACCCGAAAGCAGGAAAGTTCGTCCTGACCGGAGAGTTGGAGCCAGAGAAAGTAGCTAGCCTGAACAGGGCGTGCGCATTTCACTGGCGGTGAAGTGAAAATAGCCTACAATTCAGAGACCATAAAGGATCTAACTGCAAAACTTATGTAATAAATCAATCCAATATAGATCGTGGTTTTGTTATGGCCGATAAAGTAGGGGTCATGGTTGTAGGAGTGGGCTTCGTCGGTGGACAGGCTCACACACCCTCCTTCAAGAAGATTGAGGGCTCAGAGCTCGTCGCCCTGTGCGCTAGAACTGAAAACAGAGTTAAAGCGTTGGCGGAAAAGTATGAGGTAAAGTACTACCTCGACTACGATAAGGCGCTACAAGATCCGAAGATAGACGCTGTTGTGCTGTCTGTTCCGACGCCGCTCCACTACCCGTATGCGATGAAGGCTATCAAGAAGAAGAAACACGTCCTTTGTGAGATGCCGGTCGCAGCCAACTTAGATCAGATAGATGAGTTGAGTCAGGCCGCGAAGGACGCGGGCGTGCTGATCATGCCCATCCTGAACTTCCGGTTTGCCCCCATCTACCTCAAAGTGAAGGAGATGATAGGCGAGGGCGCCATAGGTAAGCCCATAGCTCTCCACTACCGCGAGTTCCTGCCCGCCGCAGCCATAGCTGAGCAGTGGCCGGGCGGAGGCTGGGCTTGGAACGTGAAGGAGAGTGGCGGGTACCCTGACTTCACCCTGTCCGTCTGGTCCATCGACATGATCCGGTGGATGTTCAGGGACGAGTTCAAGAGGGCCCAGTGGATGAGCAGCTACCCCAAGTTCGAGGATTATAAGGGGATCCTCGGATACAACACGATGGGCGTCGCCAAGTTCAAGTCAGGGATGGTTGGAAGCTTCCACTTCGGCGCATCGGTGAACGAGTCCGCGAGCACCACGAGGCTAGAGGTGTACGGTGACAACACCAACGTGATCCACGCCATCTGGAACGACAAGGTGATACTTTACCGTAAAGGCGCCGAGCCCGAGGAGATTAAGCTTGACGTCAAGGGCGCAAGAGTCTGGGGCCACAGGCAGCTCGACGAGCATTTCGTTGAATGCGTGTTGAAGAACAAGAGGCCGAAGGTCACATTGAAGGACGCCTTCAAGGCTCAGAGAGTGGCCACAAGCATCGCTAAGAATATTCCCGCCATGAGCAAGTAACCCATTTCCCTTTTTTATTACTTTATCTTCCTTTCCATCCCTTCGCTATACCTTCATATGCCCCGGTCCCCCACTCAGACGTGTTCTGGGTTCGGTGAAGCTCAGTGAAGTGTAACGGTTTGAAGGACGACACCGTCTCCATAGTCATCGGGGGAGAGGCGGGGCAGGGCATCAGCAGGAGCGGGGAGCTCCTGGGGAAGGCGCTGATGCGGTGCGGGTTCCACTGCTACGGAGCCATGGATTACCCGAGCCTAATCCGCGGCGGCCATAACTTCTACCAGCTGAGGGCGTCGGCGAGGCCCGTGTACAGTCAGACGCCC
>DASWLJ010000335.1:0-10205 GCA_036396185.1 Bathyarchaeia archaeon
TTCATCACAAAGGTCAATGACCACATGAAGACCTTCAAGGTCCCCGGCGCGGCCGTGGGCATCCTGCACGGCGAGGACACCCTCACCAAGGGCCTCGGCGTCACCAACGTCGACCACCCCCTACCCGTGGACCCGACCACCCTCTTCCAGATAGGCTCCATAACCAAGACCTTCGTCGGCACCCTCACCATGATGATGACCGAAGAGGGCAAAATCGAGCTGGACGCCCCCATCCGCACATACCTACCCGAGTTCAAGGTCAAGGACCCCGAGGCCACCGAGAAGGCCACCGTCCGCCACCTCCTCACCCACACCTCCGGCTGGGTCGGCGACTGGTTCCCCCCAGACCTGGGCCAGGGCGCCGACGCCGTAGCCAGGTACGTCGAGACCATGTCAGACACACCTCAGCTCACGCCCCTCGGCAAGGTCCTCTCCTACAACAACGCGGGCTTCAACGTAGCCGGCAGGATACTAGAGGCCGTGACGGGCAAGGTCTTCTCGGACCTCATCAAGGAACGCCTCTTCGAGCCCCTCGGCATGAGCCACACGTACCTGCTGCCCTGGGAGCTCATGGTCCACCGCTTCGCCGCCGGCCACGTGGCCAAAGACGGTGCCCCGAGGCCCGCGCAGCCCTGGTCCATCGGCCGCGCCTCCGGCCCCGCCGGCGGCATCATGACCTGCGTCAGGGACATGCTCAACTACGGCCGGTTCCAGCTCGGCGACGGAGCCTACAAGGGCAAGAGGCTCCTGGGAGCCGAGTCACTCAAGACGCTGCACACGCAACAGGTCCGGTTCGCGCCCCACAACGGCGTCGCCCACACCCTCTGGGTAGACGACCGCCGCGCGTCACGCACCCTCAGCCACAGCGGCGGCACCGTGGGACAGATATCGATGCTGACACTGGTCCCGGACCACGACTTCGCCATGCTCGTGGTGACCAACTCGGGCACCGGAAGCCAGATCACCCAGAAAGTCACCAACCTGGCCCTGGAAAGCTACCTTGGCCTGGAGACCCCCGAGCTCGCCCCCGTGAAGATGCCCGACGAGCGGCTTAAAGAGCTTGAGGGCCAGTACACGGCCACCCTCACATCTGCCGAGGTGACCGTGAAAAAGGGCGAACTCTACATAAGCCAGAGGTCCCTGGGCGGATTCCCCACAAGAGACACGCCCCCAGCCTCGCCTGAGCCCTCACCCCCCGTACACTACGCCTTCTACGCGGAGGACAACATCGTCGGAACAGAGGAGCCCAACATGGGCAACCTAGGCCAGGTCATTCGGAACCGGGACGGAAGCGTCGCGTGGCTCCGCATAGGAACCCGCATCCACCGGCCCCTCCGCCACGGGAAATAGGCTCCCCCGATCCCCGAAATATTTTAGCTAAATGCAACCCAAAAAAACTTCACGTTCTGTACAGCCACTGTAATCCCGCAGACTACCTCCTCAGCACCCCCAGCCTCACTGATAGCCCATCTACGTCGTAGCCCTGAACCTTCGCCCCCGCCGGCGCCTCACCATTCACAAGCTCCACGCTCAACGTCTCCGCCATGATGTACTCGGCCTCGTTCTCGAAGACCTCCTCCACCTCAGGGTCGCCCACGTAGTAGACTACGATCCTGTCGTCGATGTCGAAGTCGGCCTCCTTCCTGAGCGCCTGGACCCTCCTCACCAGGTCCCTGGCGAGGCCCTCGCTCTCAAGGTCGCCTGAGATCACGGTGTGGACGCCGACGAGTAATCCGCCTTCGTCCACCACAGAGTAGTCGCCGTGGGACACGGAGACCAACTCAACCTCGTCGGGCAGCACCTCCAAAGGCTCACCGTCCACGATCACCGTAACCGGTTTACCCTCGCCGAGCAGCTTAGCCTCAGCGGACCCCAACGCTTTGACGGCTACCGCGACCTTGGGGAAAATGCGTCCATGCTTACGCCCCAGCTTAGCTGGCAGCGGGTTAACCGTCATGCTCTGCAGCAGCCCGCGGTCAGTGGAGACCCTCAGCTCTTTGACGTTCAGCTCCTCACGCACCAGAGGCTTCACCTTGTCAAAGAGGGCAAGCTGAGCCTCAGGCACAACCACCACCGCCTCCGAGAGCGGCTGCCTCAGCTTGATGTTGGCCTGGCTCCTCGCGGCCCTGCCCATGCTGCTCAGGTTCATGGCCAGGTCCATCTCCGCCATGAGCTCCTCGTTCAGCAGCTCAGGGTCAGCCTCGATCCACCGGCAGTGGTGCACGCTCTCGGGGGCGCCGTGCTCCACGGGTCTCACCATCCTCTGGTAAAGGGCCTCCGATATGTGGGGCGTCACAGGCGCCATCATGTAGACCACCGTCTTCAGGCACCTGTACAGTGTGCTGTAGGCCGCCCTCTTCTCGTCGTCCGCCTCAGTCTTCCAGAACCTGCGGCGGCTCCTACGCACGTACCACTTGCTGAGGGCGTCCACGAACCTATCGATCTCGGTGCACGTCGTCATGGCGTCGTAGTTGTCCAGAGCCTCAGTGACCCTCGCGTCTGTCTGCTGCAGCCTGGAGAGTATCCACCTGTCCAGCGGTGACAGAGTCTCAGGCTGCTGGTCCGGGGTCCACCCGTCCAGCGTGGCGTACTGGTAGAAGAAGTTGTAGACGTTGAGCAGCGTCATGAAGAAGAGGCGCCTGACCTCAGCCGCCCTCGTGTAGCCGAAGAGGACGTTGTTCTCAGGCTTGCTGCTCATGTATATCCACCTGACCACGTCCGTCCCCATGTTCTCGGCCGCCTCCTCGAACCATATCGCGTTCCCCCAGCTCTTGTGCATCTCGCGGCCGTCCTCCGCAAGCACCTGGCCGTGGCCAAGGCACGTCAGGTAAGGCGTCCTGCGCTCAAGTATAGTGCTCTCCGCCAGCATCGCGTAGAACCAGTTCCTGAACTGGCCGGGGAAAGACTCCACTATGAAGTCGGCGGGGAACCACTTATCCCAGTACCCCCTATTCTGTCGGTACTGGATGGTGCTGAAGCCGACGATGCCTGCGTCCAGCCAAGGGTTGCCCACGTCTGGTATCCTGGAGGCTACGCCGCCGCACCTCTCGCACCTTATCTTCACGGCGTCTATGAAAGGTCTGTGGGGGCTGTGGCCCTCGAACTCGTCCCAGCCCTCCACGGCGCGCTCCTTCAGCTCCTCCCTGCTGCCTATGACGTCGAACCAGCCGCAGTTGCACTTCCATATAGGGAGTGCCAACCCGTAGTACCGCTTCTTGCTGATCATCCAGTCATCCATGTTGCGGAGCCAGTCAAGCTCACGCTTCAACCCGAACTCCGGTATCCACCGCACCTGCTTAGCCGAGTCTATGATCTGGTACCTGAGGTTCCTGTCCCGTTCCTCCTGGGTGACCTCCTCCTCGGGCTTGTCCAGCTTCTCACCCATGTTTATGAACCACTCGCTCACGTGCCTGAACACCAGCTCCGAGTCGCACCTCCAGCACACCGGGTACCTGTGGGTGACCTTCTGGGTCCTGTAGAGGAGGTTCTTCTTGCGGAGGTCCTCGAAGATGGGCTCCGCTGACTCGTAGACGTGGGTGCCCGTGAGCCAGCCGAACCCGTCTATGATGACGCCGAACTCGTTCAGGGGCGCAGGGGCCGGCAGCCCGTACTTCTTGCCCAGCTCCAGGTCCTCCTTGCCTGCGCCGGGGGCAATGTGTACTATGCCTGTGCCCTCCTCCTCGCCCACGGCGTCCCACATGATGACCCTGTGGGCCTTAGGCACCCTCAGCTTCTTGATGGCCGGTAGATCATCGAAGGGCCCATGGTACCTCCAGCCATCCATCTCCGAGCCCTTAAGCTCGCCCAGAACCTCAACGTTCTGCTGGTCCTGTATGGCCGACTTGAGGGTACCCTTGCTGAGGTACAGCACCTCGTCCCGGTACTTCACCTTCACGTAGGTGAGTTCCGGGTGGACGGCGGCGGCGACGTTGCTGGTCAGAGTCCACGGTGTGGTCGTCCATATCAGCAGGGAACCCTCCCTGTCCCTGAGCCTGAACAGCACGTAGACGCTCGTGTGCGTGAGCTCCCTATAGCCCTCCGTCACTATCTCGTGCTGGCTGATTCCCGTGCTGCAACGGGGGCACCAGGGCATGGCATCAGCCCCAAGATATATCCATCCGCGCTCGTGGCAGCTCTTCAGCGCCCTCCAGATCATGTAGTTGTTCTCGTCGCTGAGGGTGTAGTAGCTTCCCCCCAGCTCGGGCATGCCCAGCTGCCCCACAAGCCACTCAGCCGTCCCTTTAACCGGGCCCCTTGAGCCAATGTAGGTCGTCTCCTCCATGGGGTTCTCCAAGGCCTCCGACAGCTTCCGCAACTCCTCGGGGCTGTTCCAATCGGTCCACATCCCCAGCCTCATGGACTGCTCGGTCTGGATGGCCGAGTACTTCAGAACCCTCTGTTTGCACTTCTTAACGAACTCAGCCAGACCGTACGCCTCGATGTCCAGCTTGGACTTGAAGCCCAGCTCCTTCTCGACCTCGACCTCGACCCACAGGCCCTGGCAGTCGAAGCCGTTCTGGTTTCGGACCTCGTAGCCCCTCATGAACCTGTACCTGGCAAAGAGGTCCTTGTAGGTGCGGCCCCACGCGTGGTGGACGCCCATGGGGTTGTTGGCTGTGATGGGTCCGTCGATGAAGCTCCAGCTCGGCCTGCTCTCCTGTTCCTGAATCTCTACGCGCTTCCAGTAGGCGTTGGTCTCTCTCCAGAAGCCCTGGACCTCGTGTTCGAGCTTGTGTATGTCCACCTTACTGTCTAGGGGCCTGTAACTCATAGTAGATCACCGATGAAGCATGGATAATTAGCCTTAACTGTGTCCACTGCGGTTCTAGACCAGAATTTTACGGTCACCGGACACCTAAGGCACCAGAGGAATGACCTTATTTAGCGAATAAAAACGTATGGGTGGCCTCAAGCATACAATGTTTAAGGGTAATATACGATCCAGTTATGTGGGGCTGATGGGTGATGGATAGAGGTCTTCTTCTCGACTGGCTTCTGGAAGCTGATGATCCCATGGTCAGATACAACACCCTGGTGAACATCCTCGACAAACCTGTGGGATCAACAGAGGTGTCGGAGGCCCGCCGAGCCATGATATCGACGCGTCCCGTCTCAGCGATCCTCAGAGGACTTGAGACGGGTATTATTGACAAGAAGGCTATGGATAAATGGGGAGAACCTGCAGCCACGGCTGGGTACGTACCCAAGTACAAAGGTGCGGTCTGGAGGCTAATCTTCTTAGCTCAGGCGGGGGCAGATCCCGAGGACCCCCGGGTGGCGGGGCTCTGCCAGCACATCCTGAGGCACGCCTACTCGGAGAAACACGGGACATTCGCAGTGAGCTTCAGAACCAAGAACGGGTACAATGACGCCCTGATGCCGTGCTTCATGGGTAACATTGTTTGGAGCCTCTGCTCCATGGGCTACGCCAAAAGACCAGAGGTGAGGAACAGCTTCCGGTTCCTCGTGGAGCACCAGAGGTTCGACGACGGGAATTGGAAGACGCCCAACACCTACCCCTACAGGGGCCGGCGGGACAGGTGCTGGGGCGCCCACACATGCTACTGGGGAGTCACCCAGCTACTCAAGGCTATGACGGTTGTGCCCGACGATTATTGGACTATCGAAGCGCTGGATGCGAAGAGGAGGGCCGTTGAGTTCGTCCTCCTCCACAGGCTCATCTGGAGCAGCCACGCCCCGGACAGGCCCATCAATACCAAGGCAACCGACCCGACTAGGCTGACGGCTCCGCTGACGTCCGACGACGCCGTGGAGATTGCGTCGAACCTTCTGTCCCTCGGAGTCCGACACGAGGCGATAGACTCAACCATAGAGTACGTTAAAGAAAAGGCGAACTTGAATGGGAGGTGGCAGGCGGATAAGACCCCCAGCCCCATCGACGCGCCCTTCGCCAGGAAGGGGCAGGAGAACAAGTGGGTGACGTACAGGGTCATGAAGATGCTCAAATTGGCAGGCATGCTAGTGAAAAACCTGCAACCACGCCACAGGTAACATTAATTATCCCAGCACAGCCTCTTATCTCGGTGCATTAGTTGAACACTGAAAGGGAGCTACTGATGATCCCGGGGCCAACCATCGTGTCCCCCAGGGTACTAAGAGCCCTATCTAAGCCCATTCTAAGCCATGTGAGCGGCGAGTTCGTGGATGGCTACGCTGAGGGCCTGGCCCTGCAGAAGCAGCTCTTCATGACGGAGGGCACGCCCTTCATGCTCAGCGGCAGCGGAACCCTTGGCATGGAGGCAGCCATATCCAACCTCATGGAGAAGGGAGACAAGGTCCTCTGTGTAGAGAACGGTTACTTCGGTGAGAAGTGGGAGGAGGTCGTGGAGACCCACGGCGGGGTCGCTGACCGCCTTAGGTTCGAGTGGGGAGAAGCCGTTGACCTCAAGCAGTTGGAGGAGAAGCTCGGGAGCAACGAGTACAAGCTCTTCACAGTCGAGCACGTGGACACAAGCACAGGCATCGCCAACCCCGTCGACAAGATCGGTAAACTAGCCGAGAACACGGACACCCTCTACGTGGTGGACAGCGTCTGCGGCCTGGGGGGCATGCCCCTCAAGATGGATCAGTGGAACATCGACTTCTGCCTCACGGGAAGCCAGAAAGCCCTCGGAGCCCCCCCAGGCATCAGCCTATTCTGCCTCAACCAGAAGGCCTGGAACGTAGTCGATAAACGCAAAACCACACCAACCGACTACTACGTCAACCTCAAAAAATGGAAACCCGTCATGGACAACCCCCGCGGATACTTCGCCACGCCAGCCGTCGGTAACGTCCTCGGCATGCTGGAAGCCTTGAAGATCATCTTCGAGGAAGGCCTGGAGGCTAGGTGGGCCCGTCACAAGAAGTTCAGCGAGGCCTTCCTGGCGGGTGTAAAGGCCATGGGGTGGGGTAGCTTCCCCGCCAAGGGCCATGAAGCCCACACATTGACTGTCCCCAAGGTCCCCCAGGGCGTGGATGACGCTAAGATGAGGGGCCTCATGTTCCAGAAGTACGGAGTCGTCATAGCCGGCGGCCTCGGCAAGCTGGGTGGTAAGACTGTCCGCGTTGGCCACATGGGTGCCGACACCGTCAACGATCTTGTGGCGACTTTAGCGTCCATGGAGATGTCTCTAACTGAGATGGGTCTTATCTCGGAGCCCGGTAAAGCATTGGGCGCCATGATGAAGGTTTTCGCGAAATAAATCTTCTTTTTAACCTTATTTTAGTTTCCTTTGAATATAATCAAGTTATCCAATATTGGATTTGCTAAAATCGAAGACAGGGACCGGGTTACACTTAGCTCGGTGAACGGCTTGAAGTATAACCAAGAAAGGCCGAGAGCAAAGGGTGTAACCAGAAAGAAGGAGAAATCAGATACAGTATCAAGAAATGCTCTTCCATTAACGAGAGACCGGGAAAGACCTGACTTGTCCAGCGGCCCCCAAAGACGCACAAGACTCAGCGAAAACCCTGACTACAAAGACCTCCTACAGATATGGCCCAAGATAGTCGAGTACATAGGCCTCAGCGAGTACGAGTCCAAAGTCTACCTAAGCCTCATAAACCTAGGAACCGCGGGAGCCCGCAAACTGAGCTTAAACTGCGACGTACCCAGGACAAAGGTCTACGGAACACTGAAGAAACTCATCGACTACGGCCTCGTCGTAGAGATACCCGGCCACCCCAAACAGTTCGCCCCATCAAACCCAGGGGAGTCCTTCAACACCATCCTCAACATAACCAAGGAGAAAGCCTTGGACTTCGACACCATCATCAAGAAACTAGACGAGGTCCACGAGAAACGCAAAGAGACGATAGGCCCCCAGAAGAAGCTCATCTGGTTCATGGACAAGAACCACAACATCAAAGGCAAGTGCAACGAGATCATCCGCCAATCAGAGGAAGACGTCAACATACTGACAACTGAGGACGGCCTAGAGGTTCTCTTCAACGCCGCCCACCGCCTCCTGGACGAGCTGCAGGAAAGCGGCGTCGAGATAAAGCTCTACAGCCCCCTAGACCCAAAGACTAACCCCCTGGCGCGGGAACTCAGTTACATATACCAGGTAAAACAGGTCGAGGTAGAGACCCCCATCATGTTCGTCAACAGCGACAATAAACGCTTTATGTTGGCCAAGCTGGCCCCCAGGGGCTCCGAGAAGCCCTTCGAGTCAGCCATGTTCACCGAGGACAAGGAGCTACTGGACCTTGTCCACTTGCTCCTCGTGGACGGCCAGAAGCAGCTACTACAGAAAGCCCTACAGCAATAGGGGACCAGCCTTGGGCCTGAACCAACACCCGGACACTGAGATAGCTCAGCTATTAAAACAACTAGATCAGGGCTCAAAGATAATGCTCATCAAGGTAAACGGCCCAGAAACCAACGAGGGACTTCAAACTAGCCTACACGTATGCACGCACACCCTGGAGAGCCTTCTCAGCCTCAGCGAGACGGGGTTCACAGAGAAAATAATGGACAAGGACGTGATCCTTTTCACACGGGTCCAGAAGGGAACCAAACTCATGGACCGGGTAACCCACGAGGTCCTTGAGAGGTATCTGGGAAGGACAGGCGCCAGCTTGTTGGACCAGCTGCACAGCAGAGAGCAGAGCCCCCTCAACTACCGCGACCTCATGAACAGGCTAAACGAAACGATGGGCTCGGGCGCGCAGATGATCCGCCGCGCAATAGCGAAGGCCCTGTACCGCGAGCTCAGGTCAAACCCAGGAGCGCTGCAGAATTGTACAACCAAAGAGTAGAAACAGGGGTAACGCACCTGGACCAGGCCCTACAGGGGGGACTGCCCCGGGGAAGCCTAACACTGGTTGCCGGCAACCCGGGCACAGGCAAGACCATCCTGTGCGGAGAGTTCCTCTACAGGGGGGCAGCCGACGGAGAGAACTGCCTCTACGTGAGCCTAGCGGAGGGAAGGGAAGGATTCCTGGAGTACATGAGGCGGCTTGGAAGAGACTTCAACGAACCCGGTACGAGAGGCCACCTGGACATCATGGACCTGGTCTCCGTTAAGGAGGAAGGTCTCGACGTACTCATAGAGATGATCACGGCCCGCATCGACGAGCAGGGCATAAGCCGACTCGTAATAGACAGCTTCACAGCCCTTATCAACGCGTTCACCGTGACCATAGACGCCCGCGTCACTCTCCACATACTCAGCAAGATACTGGCCCAGACAGGCTGCACCACCCTGCTCGTCACAGAGGTGCCGACCGGGACAGCCAGGATGGGCCTCGGCGTAGAGGAGTTCGTGGCGGACGGCGTGATCCACCTGAGACGCGGAGTCACAGGCGGCTGCACCGTGAGGACCCTGGAGGTGACCAAGATGAGGGGTACCCTGATAGACAGGCCGCTCCACCTCGCCAGCATCCACGAAGGCTTCAAGGTGATACCCCCATTCCAGCAGACGGAGATCAGGAAGCCTGAACCCTACACCCCCGTCCCCGACTGGGACGGCTCCTACAGCACAGGCAGCCAGCAGCTGGACCGCCTGACAGGCGGCCTGCGCAGAGGCGACACGGTCTACGTCGAGCTGGGGGAGGACATAGCGCCGATTGTACCCGCCTTCCTGGTGGGGCCCCTCCGAGCAAGCTTCCTGTCACAGGGAAGAGGGGTGCTGTTCATGCCCCCAGGAGGAGAGAACCTGGAGAGGATACACAGGTTCGACCAGCAGTTCGGCCTGAAGCCTGAGACTCGTAGAAACCTTAGGGTCGCGACCACGACCACGAACCACACGTGCGACCCGTCCGCCCTCACCCTGGACCCTGACAGCCTGGAGGCGAGCCAGAGGACATGGGCACAAGCCGAGGCCAGGCTCACGGAGGATACGGGGGCCCCGGTCCTCAAGATAATCTACGTTGACACTATCCAGAACAGCTGGAGGCAGGGAAACCACAAGAGGTTCCTGGACGCGGAGTCCACTGCCACAAGGAACACGGGCGGCCTCATGGTACTGCTGTCCAGGCCAGGTGGAGAGGCGCTGGCGCAGCACGCGTCAAACCTCTCTCATATACACATCAAAGCCGCGAACCACGAGGGCGTCATACTACTACATGGAGTGAAGCCCAGGACGCCCCTGTACGCCGCGGCCCAGGACGAGGCAAAAGGGTACCCGTCGCTGTCCCTGACGCCCATACGCTGAATGCGGCTACCTGAGGACCCCGGCCACCTCGTCGTCGGAGGCGCC
>DASWLJ010000336.1:0-10092 GCA_036396185.1 Bathyarchaeia archaeon
CAACGACCGCGGCATAGGCTCCGTTGGTAACGCCCTCTACACAAATGACCTCAGGGTCGGCGTCCCCAAGCTGGTGGCGTACCGCGAGATCATGCGGTCCGAGTTCCTGGAGGACGCCATCAGGAAGTGCATCATGCCGGAGAGGGCCAACGGCAACAACCACGTGCTGGCGAGCGCCGAAGGCGAAGTCTATGATGTGGAGGTCTCGGCCACGAAGCACAGTCTACTGTACGCCGAGGGCGGCGTGATGGCCCACACGAACCACTTCACGTCTCCCGAGCTACAGCACCTGGACGAGTGGACAGACCTCCTGAACAGCCGCATCAGACTGAACAGGCTGAGGAGGCTGCTGAACCGCGACGCGGGGGAGATCACAGTTGATAGCGTGAAGAGGGCGCTCTCCGACCACGCCAACTACCCTAAATCCATCTGCAAGCACGTGAAGCCGGCCGTCAATGAGGAGGTGTCCACGGTGGGCTCCGTCATCATCGACCTCACAGATAGGACGCTGCAGGCGGCCTCAGGCAACCCGTGCGAGGGCAGCTACAGGCAACTAAAGATGAATTAGACCGCCGACTTCACAAGTTTTTTCAGCGACAGTGCACCCTGTATGCGGATGACCCCAGTTTGGACGAACTCAGTGTTTTAATCAAGAACGCGTCAGTCGTTGACGGCTCCGGTAGGCCCCCCTACAAGGCGGGCATCGGGATAAGGAGCGACAAGGTCGTCGCAGTCGGAGACGTGGCCGGCGACGCGGCCAAGGTGATAGACGCCAAGGGCTTGACGGCCATCCCCGGCTTCATCGACTCCCACAGCCACGGCGACATGACGGTCCTCTTCTTCCCCGGGTGCGAGAGCTACCTGTTCCAGGGTGTCACCACGATGGTGGCGGGCCAGTGCGGGATGAGCCCGGCGCCCATAGGCGACAACATCACCCTCCCAGGCGTAGCCCAGGAGTACCTCATGGAGCTTGAGCCCTACAAGTACTACCCGTCGCGCACAGTGTTCCCCAGGGAGCGGGTGAACCAGTTGATGGAGGAGAAGTTCGGGTGGACCGTGGACTGGCGCAGCATGGCTGACTGGTTCAGGGCCGTGGAGAAGAAGCGTATATCCATGAACATGGCGACCCTGGTCGGTCACGTCACCGTCAGGCGCACCGTCATGGAGGACGACTTCGAACGGCCCAGCACACAGGCCGAGAGGGACGAGATGGGCGCCCTCATAAGGCAGTCACTGGACGAGGGATGCATCGGCCTATCGGTGGGCCTGGACTACGACCCTGACACCTTCGCCGACAGGGAGGAGCTGGTGGAGCACTGCAAGATAGCAGCCGAGTACGGCGCCATCTTCGTCCCCCACTCCAGGAGGACGGGGAGGAGGCGGAACGTCGCGGCAGGCCACAGGCCGCCGGACAAGATCGACGCCATTAACGAGATCATAGACCTGTGCAGGGCCTCCGGCGTCAAGATGAACATCGCGCACCTCTTCACGGGCTGGTACATCAACCCGGACAACTGCCCGGACATCCTGGAGGAGGCGAACAGGAGGGCCACCCTGGACGTGATAGACGCCGCGGTCAAGGAGGGTATGGACATAAGCTTCGACATCCTCCCCAGCTGCATGACCTCCATATACGGCGGGGCCGCGTGGCTCTGCGGAGGCTTCGAGCCCTGGATCAGGGAGAAGGGCAGCCGCGCAGAGTTCGCCAAGTGGCTCAACGTGGAGGACTACCGCAAGGAGATCAAGGAGGCCATCAAATCCGGTAAGTGGTACACAAGGGAGGGCCCCAACACCAACCCAAGGTGGGCCCACAACACGGTCATCTTCAGGCACAGGAACCCTGAGACCGTGGACAAGACCCTGGCCCAGATCGCGGAGGAGAGGAAGAAGGACCCCTTCGACGTATGGTTCGACCTCATAGCGGAGGACCCTGACGCCCTCTCAGGCCACGCTTTCTCGTACCCGGGCGGCAAACCAGACCTGGACGCGGCCTACCACAAGGTCTTCTGGATGCACTCGTCAGCGGCCCTTGGCATCGACACCGGCGTGGACGACTACAAGCACGTGCCCGTGACGCCTACACACATGCTGCCCATGATCAACTTCTACTCGGCTTTCCCGTCCTTCATAGAGAAGTTCGTGCTACGGGACAAGACCTTCACCATAGAGCAGGCCGTTTTCAAGACCTCGACGCAGCCGGCCATAAGGTACGGGCTTAAGGGGAGAGGCGTGATAAACGAGGGCTCCTACGCGGACATAGTGCTGCTGGACCTGAAGAAGCTGAAGGTCAACGGCACGCCCATGGAGCCCAGGAAGAAGCCGTCAGGCATCGAGCACGTGCTGGTCAACGGCGTCACCGTGGTGTCCAAGGGGAAGCACACGGGGGCGTCGCCTGGGACCGTCATCAAGAGGGGTGGCTGAGCGACAGCTTCTCTCTCCATATGTTTCTACACTTTTTATTGAATTATAGAAAAATCAACATTGGCCATCATAATGTTTCCGCTTTCAATCACATTAACTTACGAGGCGGATGATATTGTATTAATATTTAGATACCAGTAAACATGGAGCAAATGTTATATTAATTTTCCCGCTACACTATATTACTTTCTTGGAGAAGAAAGTTGGACGAGTACTCGCTTCTGATCAAGAACGCGACCATCGTGGATGGTTCAGGTAAATCACCCTTTAAAGGGTCTATAGGGATGAAGGGGGACAAGGTGACTGCCCTGGGCGAGGTCAAAGGGGACTCCGCCAGGGAGATCGATGGCAAGGGGCTGACGGCGGTCCCGGGCTTCATCGACTCCCACAGCCACGGGGACATAGACGTGCTGTTCTTCCCCAAGTGTGAGAGCTACCTGCTTCAGGGCGTCACCACCATGGTGGCTGGCCAGTGCGGGATGTCGCTGGCCCCCATCAAGGAGAAGACCACCCTGCTAAGCGTGGCCGAGGACTACCTGGACGAGATAGAGCCCTACAAGTACTACCCCAAGAGGACGGTCTTCCCCAGGGAGGAGATCAACGCCCTCATGAAGGAGAAGTTCGGGTGGACCATCGACTGGCACAGCATGGAGGACTGGTTCAGGGTCGTGGAGAAGAAGCGGATATCCATGAACATGGCGACCCTTGTGGGCCACGTCACGGTGAGGCGCACAGTGATGGAGGACGACTTCCAGCGTCCCTCAACCCGGGACGAGAGGGACGAGATGGGCGCACTCATCAGGCAGAGCCTGAAGGATGGCTGCTACGGCATGTCCGTGGGCCTCGACTACGACCCAGATACCTACGCCGACCATGAGGAGCTTGTGGAGCACTGCAAGATAGTGGCAGAGTACGGCAGGATATTCGCGCCTCACTCAAGGAGGACAGGCAGGAGGCGGGACGTCGCCGCGGGCCACAGGCAGCACGACAAGATCGACGGCATACTGGAGGCAATCAAGCTGTGCCGGGACTCCGGCGTCAAGATGAACATCGCACACCTGTTCACGGGATGGTACGTGACGCCCCAGGGGTACCCGCACATACTGGAGGAGGCGAACCGGAGGGCCACGCTGATGGTGATAGACGAGGCGCGGAAGGAGGGCCTGGACATAAGCTTCGACCTGATCCCCAGCACCCTCACCGACGAGTTCGGAAGCGCCCAGTACCTGTGCGGCTCCTTCGCGCCCTGGGTCCGCGAGAAGGGCAGCCGCGCCGAGTTCGCCAATTGGCTGAGGCTGGAAGAGTACAGGCAGGAGATCAAGGACGCCATGAAGCAGGGCAAGTGGTACATCAGGGAGAACTATAATCCCAACACGAACCCCAGGTGGGCCGAGAACTACACGATCCTCAAGCACAGCAAGCCCGAGACGGTGGACAAGTCCATAGCCAAGGTGGCGGAGGAGAGGGGCAAGGACCCCTTCGACGTCTGGTTCGACCTCATAGTGGAGGACCCTGACGCTCTCTGCGGCCAAACCTTCGTGTACCCCAGCGGTACGCCCGACCTTAACGCGCCGTACCACAGCATCTTCTTCGAGCACCCCCAGAGCTGCATAGGCATCGACACGGGCGTGGACGACTGCAAGTACGAGTCTAAGAAGCCGACAGCGTACCGCCCGATGCTCCTAAGCTACTCGGCGTTCCCGTCCTTCTACGAGAGGTTCGTCAAGAGGGACAAGAAGTTCACGCTGGAGGAGGCCGTCCACAAGACGTCCACCCAGGCCGCCGTACGCTACAACATCCAAGGTAGGGGCACCCTGACCAAGGGGAGCTACGCGGACATCGTCCTCATGGACCTGAGCAAGCTCAAGGTCATGGGCACGGCCCTGGAGCCGAGGAAGAAGCCGAAGGGTATAGAGTATGTGGTGGTCAATGGGGAGGTCGTCGTCGAGAAGGGCGAGCACACGGGGGCGACGCCCGGGAAGGTGCTGAGGAGGAAGTAGCCCCTTTCCTCTATAATATGAGAAGGTGAAGAAAAGTGATAATCGATGCCCACGTGCATCTGATGAAGAGTAAGCCGGACAGCGAGTGGGTTCACACCCAGTGGCCGGGCCAGACAACCTACGGCATTAACGCCGAGGAGCACATCAAGAAGATGGACGGGTGCAAGCCGCGGATCGATAAGGCCATCGTCTTCGGGCTCTCCGGGCTGTCCAGCGACACCCCCCAGAGGATGGTGGAGGAGAACGACTACATCATGGACGTCCTGGAGAAGTACCCAACCCGTTACATAGGCGCGGGGCTTGTCGACCCCAGCTGGGGCGACCACGCTATAGAGGAGCTTCACAGGTTCGTGGAGAAGGGGCTGAGGGTCGTCAAGATCAGGTTCAGCTCCATGCACTACCACGCCAACTGCAAGGCCGGGCAGAGGGTGTTCGCAGAGATAGAGAAGCTGGGCACCCTGCCCATATGCCACAGCGACTGGACCCACTATAGCAACCCGCTCATGCTGGGCGACCTGGCCCGCATGTTCCCGGACCTGAAGATAGTGATACAGCACTTCGGGGAGTACCTGAGCATGGACGCCCTCAGCGTATGCGCCAAGTCCGACAACGTGTACGTCGACACCAGCGCCCTGGTCCACCCCAAGAACATCGTCAAGTTCATGGACGAGGTTGGGGAGGACAGGATACTGTTCGCCTCGGACACCCTCAGCATAAGGGGCGGCCTGCAACCCCAGGACGCCTTGAACAGGGTCCTGTGCGTGGACCTGCCAAAGAAGAGGCTGGACAAGGTGCTGGGAGGCAACACTGTTAAGCTGCTGAATTCTGTGGGGGTGAAGGCATGAAGGTAGACGTTCATAATCACATCGGGTACGATCCCGCGTACGAGATCAGTAGATCGGCTGACGAGCTGGTCAGGGAGATGGATGAGGCGGGCGTCGACAGGTGCGTGGTGTTCCCGTTCACGTCGAACCCCGACCTCCTGGAGCAGAACAAGCTTGTGAGGGCCGCCGTGGACAAGCACCCGGACAGGCTCACAGGGTTCTTCCTGATGAACCCGCGGCTCCCGGAGATGGTGGACCTCATGTACGGCTACAGGGAGCAGGGCTTCGCAGGCGTCGTAACGGACCCCAGGTTCGGGGTGGACCACGGCGCCAAGCAGTTCCACGAGCTCGTGGAGTGCGCGCTGACCCTCGACCTCCCAGTGTGGCTCCACTCGGACGACAAGGATACCATGAGGGTGTACATATCTCCGCTGGAGGCCATGCTGGGCAAGTACCCGCAGGTGAAGTTCATCCTGAGCAGCATGTACTACGACTCCACGGGGATAGCCGCCAAGTACAAGAACGTGTACCTGGACACGGCCTCGGCCATGTCCGGCAGCATGACGGCCACCGCTACCCAGCCCGTGGGAACCCATAGGATACTCATGGGGGCCAACACGCCCTACGGGCTTCTGAGGCGCGAGATCGATAAGCTGGAGTACGCCGAGGAGCTGACGGGCTTCCAGAGGAAGCTGATATACTCGGAGAA
The DNA here is from genome assembly GCA_036396185.1 of Bathyarchaeia archaeon. Lineage (GTDB taxonomy): Archaea > Thermoproteota > Bathyarchaeia > TCS64 > TCS64 > RBG-16-57-9. Next base: position 5,955 of record DASWLJ010000336.1, read on the forward strand.
CGCGAGGCGGCTGCTCAAAATCTAATTTTTTTCCTATCTCTACGTTCTGATGAAAATAAACGCATGTGGTTTCTGCACATTCATTCGGCTAATAGAATCATCCATTGAACAAAATGTGGAAGAGATATTACTGACCTCTCCACTCTTATTTGAGCCACCGCGCAAACCGGGAGCTGAAACACGTGGAGATTAAAAGAAAGGAGCTGCTGTCCGTAGGCATCGACGTGGGCACGACGACATCCCACCTCGTCTTCTCCAGGCTCGTACTCCAGAACGACCCCTTCTCCAGGTCCAGCAAGTACATTGTCGCTGAGAGGCACATCATCTACAGGGGCAGGATATTCATGACGCCCCTGAAGCCGGGGAACAGGGAGATCGACGTGGACGCCCTGGTGCCCCTGCTGAGGAGCGAGTACGAGAGGGCGGGGGTGAGCATCCACGACGTGGAGACGGGCGCCGTCATAATCACGGGCGAGTCCGCGAGGAAGGACAACGCCGAGAGGATCGTGGAGCAGCTGTCCATGGAGGGGGGGCGGTTCGTGGCAGCCACGGCGGGCCCCAACTTCGAGGCCGTGATATCAGCCTACGGGGCGGGAGCCGTCGAGTACTCCAAGGCGAACAGGTGCAGGCTCATCCACAGCGACACGGGCGGAGGCACATCCAACATCGCCGTCATAGACTCGGGGAGCATAGCGGCGACCGCGTGCATCAACATAGGCGGCCGCCTCATCGCCTATAACGAGAAAAATGAGGTGACCAGGCTCGAGGACGCCGGGAAGCTGCTTCTGAGGGAGACAGGACACAACTGTGTGATGGGTGAGAGGGTCAGCGCAGAGGCCATGGACGACGTGAGCCGCGTCATGGCATCCACGCTGGTGGACGCGTTAACCGGGGCCCCCGAGACCGAGCTGACCAGGAGGCTCATGATGACCGCGAGCCTGCCCCCCGAGTCGTTCGTGGGCGAGGTCTTCTACAGCTTCTCGGGCGGGGTCGCCGAGTACATATACGGGTACGAGGACGCGGCCTACGGGGACCTTGGGGACAGGCTGGGGCGCAGCATCAAGTCCATCATCGACGAGAGGGGGCTCACACTCGTGGAGCTCCCCGAGAGGATCAGGGCAACCGTGATAGGGGCCAGCAGCTACACCCTGGAGGTGAGCGGCCCCACCACGTTCGCTTCACCCGGGTTCAGGCTGCCACTGCGGAACATACCCGTCACCTCGCCCCAAGTCGAGAAGGGGCGGCTCTCGGTGAACTACGTTGCGGACCAGGTCAGGGCCGCCCTGAAGAAGATCGACGTGGAGGACGCTAAGTGCCCCGTAGCCCTCGCCTTCAGGGACCCGGTGAAGATGGACTACGAGAACCTGAGAGTCTTCGCCCGCGGTGTGGCCGCCGCCCTGCCGAGGGGAGGCGGCGGGGCCCCGCTGGTGCTAATCTTCGATACCGACGTGGGGAACTCCGTGGGGAACGTCCTCGCCCGGGAGACGGGGCTGGTGAACGTGCTGGCCATCGACGAGATATCGCTCAAGGAGGGCGACTTCATAGACGTGGGTGAACCCATCAATGAGGGGGTCATCTACCCGGTCATCGTCAAGTCACTGGTGTTCCACTAGAACCAGGAGCATGTCACCCAGCTCTATCCCCAGCCTCTCCCTGTTCTCCTTCGGTATGGTGATCTGGTACTTCCATGTAACAACTACTTTCTCTAAGCCCAGCGACCAAGTAGTACGTTTTACTCCCTACACATATTCTTGTAATGAACAGGCTTCAAGAAGCCGAAGGCAACGAACACCCTTCAAAACCGTGAACACGACCCGCAACACAAATTAACTAAAAGCAACCCCCAAAAAATCGCGGAAGATACAGCCACAGTAACCACAAACTGAGGCCTGACCCCCTCGCACACGTTAAAAGCCCTCAACGGACAATACGTACAGAAACAACATGAGCAAGTCACCCCTATCAAGAGCGCTCAAAAGGATAGACGAGAAACGCATCGTCGAGCTGGCTAAGGGACTCATCGAGGTCCCCAGCGTCACAGGCGACGAGAAGGCAGTCATGCACCGCGCAAAGGACATGCTCGAGGATGCAGGCGTGCCAGTCGCGCTCCACGGAGGCGAGGACAGGCCCATCATCGAGGCCGTGCTGAACCCCGGCGCTGAGAAGCAGCTGATCTTCAACGGACACCTGGACGTGGTGCCCCCCGCCAGGCCCGAGGCCTGGACCAAGGACCCCTGGAAGCCGGTCATAGAGGAAGGCAGGCTCTACGGGAGGGGCAGCAGCGACATGAAGAGCAGCTGCGCCGTCATGATCCACGTAATGGAGCTCCTAAGCGAGTTAGAACTGCCCCTGAGCGTCGGCGTCCACCTGGTGCCCGACGAGGAGAAGGGGGCCCAGTTCGGCTCCAAGATACTCGTGGACAAGATCGTTGCCGGCGAGGTGAGGCGCCCCGACTACGTGGTAATCGGCGAGCAGAGCAACCTGAACGTGAGGGTCGCGGAGCGCGGCATGTTCGGGTTCCAGGTCAAGTTCCTGGGGCGCGCTGCGCACACGGCCGCCTGCAGAACCAACGGCGTCAACGCCATAGCCAAGGCGTCGAAGGGTGTGCTGGCCCTGGAGCACCACATCGACAGGTTCCACCCGTGGATAGGGTACCCTATGCAGAGCGTCAACCTCATCCAGGGGGGCCTCGTCACCAACCAGGTGCCCGCCGAGTGCACCATCACCGTGGACAGGCGCCTCGTGGTGGGCGAGACAGCCGACGACATCGTGGCCTCCGTGAAGGAGGACCTGGACAGGGCAGGGGAGGGCGACCCCGACTGGGCGTGGGAGCTCGTGGCGCCGAAGGACGAGAACGGCGACTGGGTCTACACGCCGGCCAACTTCACGGCCCCCGACACGTTCCTCGGCAAGGCCTTCATGAAGGCTGTCCACAGGGCACTGGGGTCAGAGCCCCAACTGTACGTGGAGTGGGCGGGCAGCACCGACGGCCGCCTATATAGGCAGGCCGGCATCCCGACGATAGGCTTCGGCCCAGTGGGCTTCGGCGCCCACGGCCCCGATGAGTTCGTGTACGTGGACAGCCTCGTAAAGCAGGCAAGGGTCTACCTGGCCCTGGTCCACGGCCTGGCCTAGCCCTCGCTCTTGAGGCGGACTATCTCGTCCACCAGGTTCAGGGCCAGCTGGTAGTTGTCCCCCGACCTGATCCATGGCTCCATGAGCCACGTGATGTCAGCGAAGGCCACAACCGTGGTGTTGCCCTTGTCCAGGAGCGCCATCGGTGCATATACCTCGGTCTGCTCCGAGACGCTGTTGTAGGTGCCCCAGCCCGTGTACGCGGCGTCGCTGTCAGTCGGGCTCAGGTTTGTGCACGTGAAGAATATTAGCTGGGTCAGGCCCTCAGTGAGCCAGCTGGGCTCGAACTGGTTAACCTTGACGTTCCTGTAGAACCCGTAGTAGTCCACCATGTTGTACAGGTAGCCCTTGCTGAAGTGTAGGCCCCAGTGGTCGGAGAGGCTGTTCACGGGCCCCTGCATCTGGTTGGTGCTCAGGAACTCGGCGCTGGCGTCGCTGAACACCACAACCATGTTTCCCTTCTGCATGAACTTCTGGATGGCCTCGTACTGGTCGAAGCTGTAGTGCTGGGTGGGGGCCACCACTATGAGGCAGACGGCGTAGTCCAGGGCTTTCTCCACGGTCTCCCACGTGTACCCGTAGCCTAGGTAGACGCCCCTCTTGGCCAGCTCTGCGGCGAGGACATCCATGATGTATGGGCTCACATGGTTGCCGTGGCTGACGTCCACCACGACCTGGCCAACGTTCTCCGAGACGGTGACGTTGCCCTCCGGTTCGACTTCCGGTATCTCCTCGCCGTTCTGCATGTATATCTGGTTGGGCAGGTACAGGTAGTAGAGGGCCGGAGGCGGGTTGGCCTCGTTGAGCTGGTTTATCGTGGGGTACTCTGAGCTCACGCCGCCCTCACCTTCGCTAACCCTCTCATTCAGGTCCACGACCTTGTAGCTGTCCAGGCCCGCCTGCTGGGCAGCGTAGTCCAGGGCCGCAGTGTGGCTCCCTATCTCGTCGGCCACCCCGATGTTGACAGCCTCGGTCCCAAGCCACACCGAGCCCATCTTCAGCT
>DASWLJ010000337.1:0-3203 GCA_036396185.1 Bathyarchaeia archaeon
AACTCAAGGATCATTAATTTTACTCCTATTGCGGCGTAAGAGCTGTTTGGAAAGTAACTCCATAATCTTATCCTCACATCAAACTATGCGCGCATGCGTGCGCCAGCAAAAATATTGATAAAGCGTAAATAGCTATAGGGAGGCTAAGTAGAGAATCGTTGCCAGAAATTAAATACGCCTAGAAGGGTTAACGTGAGATGGAGAGGCGCGAGTTCGGCGTAGGGATGCTGAGGGGGAACATCTTCTGGCTCGTCATGTGCCAGTGCATATGGCAGTTCACGGCCAACATCCCCAGACCCTACCTGCCCCTGTACATCGAGAACCTGGGGGGCTCACCCGCCAATATAGGCGTCGTCAACTCGGCCTCAGCCATAGCCGGCCTGTTCCTCTACCCCCTCGGCGGCTACATAGCGGACAAGTCGGGTAGGGTGAAGCTCGTCAGCCTCGCGACCTTCGGCTACGCGTTCACCTTCCTCCCCTTCGCCTTCGCGCCCCACTGGGAGTGGCTCGCGTTGGCCAGCTTCTTCCAGAACCTTGTGCTGTTCTACTCGCCGATACTCACCGTACTCATGGCCGACTCCATGAGGGCCGGGAGGAGGGGGCAGGGGTTTGCCCTCGCCATCTCGCTGCCCGCGGCGCTGGGAGTCATCTCGCCCTTCATCGGTGGCTACCTCGTGGACGCCTGGGGCATAGTCCCCGCGATGCGGTTCGTCTACAACGTGGGCTTCGGCGCAGGATTACTCGTGGCCCTCATACGGACGTTCACCCTGAAGGAGACCCTCGACCCCTCAAAGGTGGAGAAGCTGGACTACAGAAACCTACCCAAACTCCTGAAGGACTCGTACCTCAGCTTCGTTGAAACCGTGAGGTGGATGCCCGACGCTATCAGGGCCCTCGCCCTGATGCAGATGCTCCAGGTCTTCTTCAACGGCGTAGCCGGGGCCTTCTGGATAGTCTACGCCACGTCGCTGCTCGGCATATCGGCCACGAGCTGGGGCACGACCTCGGCGATTCAAGGGGGCACCCGGCTTGTGCTGTCGCAGTGGTCGGGGAGGCTGCTGGACAGGGTGGGGCGGAGGAGGCTACTGATACCCTTCATGGCCGTCGTCCCGTTGTACCCACTCCTATTCATCCACGTCGTGAGGGACTTCACGGGGCTGGCCCTCATGATATTCATGATGGCCTTGGGAAACGCGTTCCTGATGCCGGGGTTCCAGTCGCTGCTGGCCGACTCGGTCCCGAGGGAGAGGCGCGGCCGGGTGACCTCGGCCGTCGGCGGGGGTAACTTCTTCATCGATGTCAGGAACACGGGGATGGGGGGCGGGATGCTCCTGTTCATCCCCATGGCTGTGGCTCAGCTGCTCGGAGGCTTCCTCTACGAGGCGGAGCCCACTCTCCCCTTCTACGTGATGTCCGCGGGCATGGCAGTCGTGGCTGCGTGGGCCTACCTGAAGATCAGGGACCCGAAGGAGCTGTACGCGTAGACCGGAACAGGTTAAAGGAGACACGTGTAATTCGGATCACATCGAGAAGTTGGATTCCTCGAAAACAAGCACCGCTCTTATCGCATTCGCCACCGCCATCATCCTCACCGCGTTGATCCTCGCACCAAGACACTGGCCCTTCGGGTTCGCCCTCTGGATCATCATCGTAGCTGCGTCGTTACTAGTTGTCGTGAGGTGGCATGCTGGAAACACCGTGTACCGCTGCCCGGAATGTGGTCAACTATTCAGCATAAGCACTGTAACCGACCTCGTCTCCCCCCATGGGCTGGGTCGCAGCGGCGGTTGGAAGCTCCTGACCTGCCTGAGCTGCGGAAGCCATGTGAGAGCCCGGGTCTATATGAAGGATGACGCCAACATGTCTTCATAACCTTATCCTCACCCTGGACTAAATGATTAATCGTGATTATGGTTGAACCTCAGTTTTAGGCTTCCATTTCGCCAAGTACTCGGCGATACACTTGTACGCTCATGTTTAATAACACCTATATCGTAATGACATGTATGACAGTAATTACAATACGTGTAGATGAGGAGACCAAGGCCAAGATGGACAGCGTCGACGTCAACTGGAGCGAGGTCATCAGGAGCGCAATAAAAAGGAGAATCGAGGAGGAGAAGAGGAGGAACCTGGCCAAGGCCGTGCTATTAAACGAGGAGCTGAGAAGACCCACAGGGGGCGAGGAGAAGGCCGAGGAGATCATAAGGAGGTTCCGCGACGAACGCCGCTGAAAGGATCGTCGTCGACGCAAGCATACTGGTTAAATGGTTCGTGGACGAGGAGGGCTCTGAGGAGGCCCTCAGGATCAGGCGAAGATATGTCGAGGGAGAGGCCGAGATAGTCGCGCCTGAACTCATCATGTTCGAGGCTCTGAACGCTTTACGCTTCAAGGGGCTCTTCACGGCTCAGGAGGTTAAACGTATCTCGGAGTCCCTGGACGCCTACGCGTTCGACCTGCGCGCACTAAGAGGGCAGTACGCTGCACATGCCCTGGAGGCGGCATACGAAAACGATTTAACGCTCTATGACGCGTCGTACATCTCTCTCGCCAGCCTCGAAGGAGCCAAGATGTACACGGCCGACCGCAAGCTAATCGTGAAGCTCCATGAGCCGTACCTACGGTACGTCAAGGATATTCTAGAAGATGCTCAGAACTAACCTCCCACGGCTGCGCGAAGGTGAATTTACATACACATCGTCATTGTAACTTACAGGGGAGGATATGCTGCCCGGATCAAATCATGATAACGCGTTCAATGTCGGCGCCTTTGAGTGCCACATACTATACGACGGCGCTCGAAGCGTGAGGGCCATGACCGACGACCCCGCGGAGAGGTTCATCTTCGGCGACGCGCCGGAGGAGGAGCTCCGCAGGTGCCTGTCGGCCTACGGCGGGTTCAGCTCATCTACAGTGATCCCGTTCAACTACCTTCTCGTGAACGACGGCGATCACTACATTCTAGTTGACGCCGGCTGTGGGGACAGAGCCGAGAACGAGAAGCACCCCCATGAGCCCGCCGGGCTGCTAACGAGGAGCCTCTCCGATGCAGGTGTGAGTGCCCGGGATATAGAGACCGTCATCATATCACATAGGCACTGGGATCACTTCGGTGGAGTCTTATCGGGTGGAGAGGTCGCGTTCCCGAACGCCGAGTTCGTGATGAGCAGGAGGGAGGCTGAACATGTACGAGGTGTGGTTA
>DASWLJ010000338.1:0-3166 GCA_036396185.1 Bathyarchaeia archaeon
GCCGCTGCCTGTACGGTTGATGGTTTGAGGCGGTACTTGTAGGAGGGTCTGATCATGTCTCTGGATTGGAATCAGTTTGATGTGCATGATATAACTGGACCTCATATATCGGTGGGGGAGTAGGGGAAAAGTGGACCCGCCTGTCGGGGAACGGATTCTTTGAGGGTTCCATTCATCCCATGACTGAAGTCATGGGCTTTCTTGAACCCACATCGTAAGAACAACGTTTATTTCAAACCATATGAAGGTAATACCTGGTAGAGGTATGACCGAGGTCCAGGTAACAAGCAAGGGGCAGATAACCATCCCCGTCGAGCTCCGACGTAAACACAATATAGAGGAGGGGGGCAGGGTCCAAGTCGTGGAAGAGGAGGGTAAGATAGTAGTGAAACGCGCCCCGAGCTTCTACGACCTAGCCGGAATAGACGCCGGGATAGCCACCGTAGAGGAAATCAAACAGATGCTCGACAGGATGAGGGAAGAGGATGACGAAGGGTAACGTATACGACACCCGCTTCCTCGTCGAATACTTCTTCTCCCCAGACAGCGCCACCACCCGAGCCCTGAAGGAACACCTGCGGAGCACAGGCGAGAAACTGATATCCGCGGCCACGATCCACGAAATACATAGACTCAACCTAAGAAAACTCGACAAGGAGACGGCGAACCTGAGGAGTACCCTCATCAGAAACGAGTTCAAGATCATCCCCATCGACTACGAGATAGCAGTCGCAAGCGCCGAGCTGAGCAACGAGTACAGGATCCCCCTCGCGGACAGCGTCATCGCCGCCACAGCCCTAAGCGCGGGGTGCCCCCTCGTCTCGGACGACGAACACTTCGAGGGGATAGACGGCCTCAAGACCAGATGGCCGGCGCCGCCCAACATGGACTCGAAACGCCCTTAACCCGGCCCCCACACCTCACAGGAGCCTCCTCAAGGGCCAGGAGGAACTCCTCCTTCGTCACGGTCTCACCCGGCGCCTCCACGGACTCAACATCCTCGGGCGTCGCCTTCTCCTCGGGTGTTATCGCCTCCGCCAGACGACACTGATACGCCCAGAGAGGCGACGCCGATGAGCGACGGCGGCCTTAGAACCCCACAGGCTTCAGCCGTGGGAGTATGTCAGTGCGGTATTCTCCAGGCGCATTAAATCTGGTTACAATACCAACAACATCGTCTTTTACCCTCATGATGTCGCTGGGGTGTGCTGCCGTTGAGTAGAGAGGTGAATATACGGGTGATCTTCCTCGCTACGATAAGCCTCTACTGGGTGGAGCGCCTCTACCACTACTACCTCGTCCTCCAAGACTACGCCCAGAGGGGGATGCACCTCACCCACACGGACCTATACGTGGCTGTGGAGAACTGGCTGCTGCTGTGCGCCGTCATGTTCACGGCCACTGCAGTGCTGCTGATAACCGTCACAACAAGCAAAACAGCTAAAGATACGTGAACTTGACGTGGGCTTCTGTTGTATTGCTACGTCTTTAGAAGATCCTTATTTTCTCAAGGTATCTATTACGGCCTCGGCGGCCTAGCATCACATCGCCGCAAACATTAGTTTCCATATGGAAACTATTCTAACCACTTTTTCGTTTCCGCACCCTGGGGGCTAGAGGTTGGTGCACGGGCACTTCTTGTAGGCCTCGATGGTGACGTTCACCTCTGTCTCGGTGACGCCGTCTACGTTCAGCTGCTTCTCGAGGAACCAGTTCAGCTCCTTCATATCCTTCAGTATCACCTCGACGAAGATGTCCCAGTTTCCCGTGGTCCTGTAGACCACCTGCACGTCCGGGTTGTTCTGGAACCCCGTGATGATGTCCTGCAGCTTGGAGGGGTTCAGCTTCAGCCCTATGAAGGCCTTGACGAACGGGCCCACCTTCTCGTAGTTCACCAGGACGTAGAACTGCCTGATGACGCCGTCCCTCTTCATCCTGTCAACGCGTTTTCGTATGGTGGCGTCGCTGACGTCCAGCTCCTTGGCCACCGCCTTGTAGGGTTTCCGCCCGTCCCGGCTCAGCGAGCGAAGTATCTTTAGATCAAGCCTGTCTACTCGCATGCCTTCGCCCTTCAAAACTGTGGGGGACCTAGGGGAATGTTTACACTGTCGTGCAATTTTTCCCCGCCTCCTTATATAATATATAGTATAATTATAGTATATAGACTTCTCGTTTTCGTGCCTCTATTGTGGCGAAAAATTTACGTGGTTCAACCAATAAAACCCAAACTAGTACGAAAAACGTATCATTTCTGGGCCGGTATATCCAAAAATGATCGCTTCTTCATAATACATGATGATCGGAGATCACATTGCGTTAAACAAGTTAAAGGCACTGGTTCTTCTAAGAGTCGACTCGCGCATCGAGAAGAAGGTCATCAACGAGATTAAATCCATAGAGAACGTGATCGAGGCCCACTACATTTACGGGCCCTACGACATGTACGCCTTGGTGTCAGTCGACTCAGAGGATGAGCTTCAGGACATCGTCCTGAATAAGCTGAGGAACCTGTACGGCGTAGTATCGACGTTGACGTGCTATTTAGCGGAGTAACCTCTCCCCTTTTCTATGTAGACGTGTATCGCGGCCGCCGCGGCCCTGCCCGCGCCCATGGCGCTGATCACCGTCGCTGCGCCGCTGACCACGTCCCCGCCCGCGTAGAGGCCGCTGATGCTTGTGCTCATGGTTTCCTCGTCCACTACTATGGTCCCCGACCGCGTCACCTCTAGGCCGTCTGTCGTCTGCTGTATTATGGGGTTGGGGGACTGGCCGACGGCGACTATAACGGTGTCCACGTCCACCAGGAACTCTGATCCCGTGATGGGGGAAGGGCTCCTTCTCCCCGAGGCGTCCGGCTCGCCCAGCTCCATCTTTACGCACTCCATCTGGGTGACGTATCCCCGGTCGTCGCCGATGAACCGGACGGGGTTGGTCTGGTACATGAACTCGACGCCCTCCTCCTCGGCGTTCTCCGCCTCCTCTAGCCGCGCCGGTAGCTCGTCCTTACCCCTCCTGTAGACTATGTACACTTTTTCGCCTCCGAGGCGGAGCGAGCATCTGGCCGAGTCCATGGCCACGTTACCTCCGCCGATCACGGCGACATGCTTCCCCACGGTTATGGGGGTCCTGTACTCGGGGAACCTGTATGCCTTCATGAGGTTTGTGC
>DASWLJ010000339.1:0-4547 GCA_036396185.1 Bathyarchaeia archaeon
CCGAGGGACTCCAGCGTCTTGATCCCGGCCCAGACGCGGTCGGAGACCCCCGGGTCAACGCCTTCCCCGAAGTACTCGCGGGGCACACCCACCCGCATGCCCTCCACGCCCCCGTCAACGTACGCCGTGTAGTCGGGGGCGGGGAGCCGCTGAGCCGTGGAGTCGTACTCGTCCGGGCCGCTGATCACAGACAATGTCAGCGCCGCCTCACGCACGGTCCTAGCCATGCACCCCACCTTGTCCAGGCTGTTCGCGAAGTCGATGAGGCCCCACCTGCTCACCCGCCCATAGGTGGGCGTCACGCCGACGACCCCGCAGAAGGCAGCGGGGCAGCTGATGCTGCCGCCCGTGGACTCGGCCAACGCCACGTGAGGGAACCCGGCCGCAGCCGTCACAGCGGCCGCCCCGCCCGAGCTGCCGCCGGCGCTCCTACCGGTGTCGCGGGGGTTCAGGGGCACACCGTAGCCGGAGTTCACACTGAACGTGCCGAACCCGAACTCGTCCATGGCCGTCTTGCCCAGCACGGCGGCCCCCTCTGCCCTGCACCGGGCCACGGCTGTGGCGTCGAACGGCGGCCTGTAGCCCTCAAGCATCCTTGAGCCGGCAGTGGCGGGCATCCCCATGACGCACAGGTTGTCCTTCACGGACAGGTAGTAGCCGGCGAGGCGGCCCGCGGACTCCGGCTCAGCGGGCTCCTCCAGGTGGTTGAACGCGTGGTACCTGCCATCCAGGCGCAGCGCCGACTCGTAGACCGTCAAGTGATCCTGGGCCCCCTGAAGTGCTCGCCCTCCCTGTGCCCCGAGTTAGCGAAGGGGTCCCACTCCCAGCGCCTGGGCTCGTCGTCCCTGAGGACGCCCTCCGCTGCCACCGGGTGGTAGCTGGGCTCGACGCCCGACGTGTCCACGGCGTCGATCTCCGAGAATGCATCCAGTATGACCTTCAGCTGCCTCGCGTACCTGTCCAGCTCCTCGTCTGTGAGCTGTAGCCTCGCGTGCTCGGCGACGCGGCGGACGGCGTCCCTGTCTATGCTGGACAGCTGGACCCGCCTCCCTGGAGCGTAATAAACCGGCTAAGCCGCGGAGGTGAAGCACGATGCCCTATTAAAGTACTCACCCGGCAACGCTTTCACCTCGACGCCACGGATACGGCCGACAAGTTATATAAGACTTGTTGTGCGCGCAGCCGTTAAATACAGTCGCGGCGCCGATCCAACCATGGACGCGTCCGAGACAAGGTTCAGGATAAAGCAGTGCATAGGGTTCCTGGAGGGGTACAGGGGCTTCAGCCCCATGGTGGATGACGCCATAGAGTCGCTCAGGGTCATGGACGAATGCGTAGCCGAGCCCACCCCCGAGAAGATACGGGACTCCAGGGCGAGGCTCGGGAGGCTGGCCCAGGACATCGGCCCCTACAGGGAATACGTCCCCTTCCTGTCGGACAACCTGGACGCCCTGGTCAGGTGGTTCGAGGAAGCCGGCGCTTGAATGGGCTCACGCCGCTGACGCACTGGATGCATATGTGTTCGCGGGGCAGACCCACGGCGCCCAGGACGCTCTCCTCGCTGTTGTACATCACCTTGTGGATGCTGGGCAGCTTCTGGGCCACCAGGTCCCCCACCTCCTCCAGGCTCCTGCCCTCGTAGGGCTTCGCAGCCAGCGGCTTGTCCGGCGGGTCGCTGAAGCAGGGGTGGAATATGGGGGCGTAGCTCACAAGGAAGTCCACCTCCCTGGCCCCGGCCTTCAGCAGGTTCTGCGCTATGCTCTCGCTGACGGTGCCGCGCACGATGCTGTCGTCCGTGATGACCACGCGCTTGCCCTCAACCGTCTCCCGAATTATGTTGTGCTTAAGGTCGGACGCTATCTTCCTGTACCACGCGTCGTCTATGATGTATGTGCGGCCCATGTACGCGTTCTTTATTACGCCCTCGTCGGCGGTCACGCCCAGGGCCTCCGCGACTCCAGTGCAGACGGAGCGCCCCGAGTCGGGCACAGGTATCACGACCAGGTCCCCGGGCTTACCATCCTCGGTGCCGTACAGCCTCCTCAGCCCGTGGGCCTCGACCAGGGCGTGGCCGAGCCTCTTCCTCACCATGTGGACGGTCTGGCCCTCTATGACGCTGTCGGGTCGCCCGAAGTAGACCCACTCGAAGACGCAGTGGGCCCTGCGGGGCTCCAGGACCTGCGTCTCGTGGAGGCCCCCGTCGTCCACCACGATCATGGAGCCGGGGACCACGTCGCGCCTCTCCTCGAAGCTTTCGCCCATGTTCTCCATCACGTCCATGGGCGCGGACTCGCTGGCCACGTAGAAGCCGCCGCTGTTCACCGCCACGTAGAGGGGCCTGACGCCCCTCTCGTCCCGGGCCACAACCAAGGCGCTGCTCTGCAGCTCCCTGTCCCAGACGGCGGCAACCAGGCTGAAGTAGCCGTCCCTGTGCATCCTCATGGCCTCGGCGACTGCCTCCGGGAACTCCTTTCCCTGGCCCAGGAGGCCGAGGAGGGTGTCCCTCAGCACCTCCTCGCTGAGGCCGCCCTTCCTCGGGATGTACCCGTCCAGAGCCAGGCTGAACGCGTACCTCACGTCGCTCTTGCACTCCAGGGGCGGGTACCCGTTGTCGGCGTTCTCGCCGCTGGCGCACCCCACGACGACGTAGTCGTCGGGGTGGATGAAGCTCTTGTACCGCTCCTCGAAGACGTTGCTGGCGAGGCCGCGGCCCTTCCAGGTGCGGAGGCTGTGGCTGCTGGCTGTCGTGACGCCGCTGCTCTCCTGGCCCCTGTGCTGTACGCCGTATAGGACGTACAGGCTCTTGGTTGACGCGTCCTTCCTCGAGTGTACGCCGATTACGCCCTGCATGGCGATGATTGACGGTGTTAACGGATATAAGGGGAGCGGATGTATTATTGCACGTTTATGCAAATTTACGTGAAGTGTTCAACCAGCGTACAGGTTACCCGACGACTTAAGCGGTCAGCCTTCTAATAGGAATCTCCTGAGCCTGGACTCTATGAAGCCCCTGTAGAACTCCTCGCCCCTGCTCACGTCCACCCCCTGCACGTAGTCGCCGTAGATGGCGAGGGCGTCGGCGTCGCCCAGCTCCCTGAGGGCCCTGAGGACCTCCTGCTTGGTGATGTCCCGGGCCCCGCCAACGACCGCGAGGAACCTGGCGACCTCACCCGCCTGCAGCCTCATCATCTCCTGGTCGCCTCTGAACCGCTCCAGGTTCCCCAGCATGGCCTCGGCCCTCCACGCGGCCAGCTGGCTGGCGTCTAAGCGCGGCAGCAGAGGAGCCACCTCCTCCCCGTAGACAACGACGTGGTGGTCCAGAAAGTCACTCTGGTAGAAGGTGAGGAACTTGAAGGGATGGCCCTTGTTCATGGGGTCCCTGACCTCGTCCACCAGCGCCCATGGCAAGTCCACAAGCTTGGGGCGTAGGCTCCTCGTCTCCTTCTCCAAGATGGCCTTCAGCTCCTTCACCTGCTCATCCGCGGGCCACCTGAGGACCGCCAGGAAGTCCAAGTCGCTGAGCCTTGGCACGTAGTCGCCGCGGACGTATGAGCCGAAGAGCACCAGCGAGTAAAGAGCCTCACTGAGGGGCCCGTTACCGTCGATCGCCTCCCTTATCACCTCTGTGAACTCCAAGTCAGGCATCTAGTCCACCTCTACGTCAGCTTCATGGCCATCCATGGGCTCAGCAGGTACGGGGGCAGGTAGCCCGGGATGTTGCTGAAGGGCAGCACCTCGGGCCTCAGAGAGATACCCAGGGCGCCCGCCATGTAGTCGCGCCGCGCCTGAATCCGGTCCCACGCCTCGGGGTACCTGGACGCGAACTCGGTTCTGAGACCGGCGTCGGCCAGGGCCACGCCGTCCTCCATGTTGGAGGTGAAGTAGGGGGAGCCCGTCGCCGGGATGACGTCCACCTGGAGCGCCATGCCCGACCTGAGCCTGAGCCTGCTGCCCCCGTAGATGGGGCTGTGAAGCCACTCCTCCAGGCTGAGGAGGTGCCCGGGGTTCAGGTGGACCCCGAAGAACGGGTCACCGATCCTGTCGTGGACAACCTTGAACAGAACCCCTCCCTCGACGCCCACGCCCAGGTGGCTGTACCACTCGGCCACGGCCTCGAAGTAGGGGGCCACCAGCTTATTGACGTAGTCTCTGGCTCCCTGAGGGAGCTGGGACTCGTCCTCCGCGGCCCAGCCGGCCCTGCATGTGAGGCCACCCCAGACCCCGTAGGCGGTCGTGAACGGGTCGCCGGCCTCGATGACTCGGCTGCTGGGGCTGGGCAGACCCATGAATGCGCGTGGGCCGCTGCTGAGCATCAGGTGGCAGCTCAGAGGCATCCCCTTAACCCGCATGAGCTCCACTGCCTCGTACTCGGTCATGCCGGGTCTGAGGCCGAACACCACGTTCCTAACGGCCTGGCTGGTGTGGCTGGACGCGTACTCGAACACGGCCAGCTGGTCCACCTCGTTCACGGCCCTGAGCCCCTCCGTGGGGTGCATGGTGAGGCTGTTGGCGTTCACCACGTTGTCATGCCTCACGATGCCTCGGAG
>DASWLJ010000340.1:0-2273 GCA_036396185.1 Bathyarchaeia archaeon
CGGCGTCACGGCCCCTCTCCGCGGCGTCCACCACCTGCGCCATGAGCTCGGTGAGGCCCACCCCCTTAACCGCCACAGTCGGGACCACGGGGACTCCTAGGGCGTCGCTGAGCTCGCTGGTGTTCACTATGATGCCCCTGCTCTCGGCCACGTCCACCTGGTTCAGCGCCACGACCATCCGCGGCTCCAGCTCCAGCAGCTGCACCGTGAAGGCCAGGTTCCTCTCAAGGGCGCCGGCGTCCACCACGTTAATTATCACGTCGGGGCGCTCGACGGCTATGTACTCCCTGCTCACCAGCTCTTCGATGCTGTAGGTGCTCAGGCTGTATATGCCGGGCAGGTCGACGACGTCTATCTCCTTGTCCCCGTAGAACAGCGTGCCCTCGGCCCGCTCCACCGTCTTCCCGGGCCAGTTGCCCACGTGCTGGTGGAGCCCCGTCAACTCGTTGAAGATGACGCTCTTGCCCACGTTCGCGTTACCGGCTAAAGCGACGACTATCTTCCGAGGCAAAGACGATCCCTCAGGTCCTCTGCTGAACGTGGTGGGGGCCGTGTGGGTGGCTATGCTCCCAGGGCCTTCCCTCGTCCTCCACTTGGATGAAGACCTGGGCCGCCAGCTGCCTGCCCAGGGCCAGGTTGGTCCCTCTAACCTCCACCTTGACGGGTCCCCTGAAAGGGGCGGCGTTGACCATCTTGACGTAGGCGCCGGGGGTCAGCCCCATGTCCGCCAGCCGCTGGCACGACTGCCTGCCCCCCCTCATGAAGGCTACGCGCCCCACCTCCCCCGGCTTCAGGTTGGACAGCTGGGTTATCAGAGGGTGCTCGTCTCCATGGGCCAGCCGGGCGTCCTCGCACTCCCCGCAGCTCTGGACGTCCAGGGGGCAGGGAGGTATGGGGTCGTTGTCGGGGCACGTCTCAGGGTTGTTGAGGGCCTTACACAGGGCGGCGGTCGTCTCGTCGCTCAATCCGTGCTCCATCCTGCAGGCTTCGTCGTGGACCCTCTCATGTGGTAGGCCCAGGTGGTCCTGCAGGAACCTCTCAAGTAGCCTGTGCTTCCGCACCACCTTCTGTGCGAGGGCCATGCCCTTGCCTGTGAGCGTTGCCCCCCTGTAGGGCTCGTAGTCCACCAGGCCCTCCTCTGAGAGGCGCTGGACCATCTGGGTGACGCTCGGCGGGCTCACCTTGAGCTTGTCCGAGAGCTCCTGGTTCTTGGCCAGCTCACCCTTCTCGTTGAAGCTGTATATGGCTTCCAGGTACTCCTCGACGCTCTCGCTGCTCAACGGTATCAGAATTTAGGTGTGCCTAAATAATATAAATGTTTTTAATTTATCCCAATACGTAGCTGTACCGGGGCACGTCGTCGATGCCGCCTTCGGTGCGGTAGTCGATGGTTTCGTCTATATCTTCGTCTTCGGCCATGGCTTCCAGGATTTCGAAGTAGGGGTTCATTATGTAGACTCCGTCTTTTCTGTAGGCCATCCACTCGTTGCTGAGGGTGTTGTGGACGCTGGCCCAGCCTTCCGGGTGGAGCTCGTAGTAGAGCTGTCTTATGTCTTTGCGGCCTTCTTCGCGGAGGGTGTCCATGATCATGCGTCTGGCCTGGAACACGTTCATGTGTAGCTGAGGGACGTTGCGGTCCTGGTCCATGGGGTGCGTCTCCACGGCTGTTCGGGTGAGGCGTATGACGCTGTTCTTCGGGGGCTGGTATACGCGGTCCATGAAGACCGACATGTCGCGTAGGCCTCGGCGGCTGCTGACGAACATGGCCTCGTTCTCGCCCAGGGCCAGGTAGCACGGCTGGTGCCAGTTGCAGATGTAGACGGCGTCGGGCTCGTCCGCGTTGATGGCTGCCAGCAGGAAGAAGCCCTCCAGCTTGGGCGCTATGGCCTGGAAGGCCTGGACCATGTTCTTGCCGGACGCGAGGGCGTCGCCGAGCATGTGGACCGCGACCTCGCTGTCCGTGATGTCGTCCACCTTCTCGCTGTAGCTCTTGAACTTGTGGGTCTTCTCCAGCTCCTTCCAGAGCTCCCGGTAGTTGGTGATGCTGCCGTTGTGCATCAGGGCCAGCTTGCCGTCGTCGCTGGTGAAGGGGTGGGCCATCTCATCTGTGTTGTAGTCCGGGTTGTCCCGGGCGTTGTCGCTGTACCTGCTGTGGGCTATGGCGCACGTGCCCTTGACGCGGCTGATGCTGGGCTTCTTCTTCATGACGTGGGCCACTGGGCCCGCCGCCTTGACGACTGTGATCTTGCCTCCGTTGATGGCGGCGATGCCGG
>DASWLJ010000341.1:0-3116 GCA_036396185.1 Bathyarchaeia archaeon
CAGCCGGCCAGGATCATCTTGGTTCCCGTTAAGGAGCCTGAGCCGGTGTGGACCCAAGAGCAAACCGAGGGGTATTTAACACATCGCAGGGAGATCATGGCGGCGAGGTACAGGCCCAAGCCCGTCACGCCTGAGGCTCTCATCGCCCAGATGCAGATCAAAAGTTACATTTGGGAACAGCAAAACAAGTTACAACTCGGGTTCCTATGGGCTTATATGTATTCCCAGAACATCAAAAAACTACGAGAGGCGGAGGCAGCTGAGAGGCACAAGCGGGAGATCGCCGAGTGCGTTCAAGCATCCAATGACTTCTTTAAGAGACTTAAGATGGAAAGGGATGATATAGTGGAGAAAAGGCGAAACGACCGGATCGAGTTGATTAAAGGCATCGTCAAGGTTTTTAAGGAGCCTGAGGCGCCTCAGGAGCAGCCCCAGGACCCAGACTTTGAATTCGATGACCCGTGGGACGACGACGAGGAAAAGAAAGAGGAGACCTTGGAGGAAGTCGCCGATAGAATCGCGAAGACACGGCGCGAGAACAGGAGACGGAAGGCGTTGAGCCTCCACGTGAAATATCCCCTTTTATTTCCTTGGCCCGAGGGCTGAGTTGATGGCCCACGCTTCTTGTTTCACATTACGTGAACCAGGTTTCTGTGGTAGGCCACCATGAGTCACCTCACACGCTAGACATACACGCTTGGCGCAGCCCCGGGCGTTCACCCTGCCTCAACCATGGCGGAGGTTGAGGGAAGCGGAGAGCAGCCTGCACCAGTACTCAACAGATGAGCAACAGACACATAGGCAGCCAGGTGTATGCCTGTGCAGCTGTACAAAGTGCTCAGCGCGCTGAGCACGCTCAGCGCCTCACCGGTGGAGCTCCATGCGCTGGCTCATTTCATTTGCATGAAATTTTTTTTATATCTGGTTGTCGGTGCCTGTGTTGTGTTCACTGTTCTTCACGTTTCGTGTATGGCTACGGCCCGCGTAAGGTCAGCCGTTGTACGGAGGGCTGTGCACGTTATTCGGTTCGTGGAACGTAACGGGGTTCACAGGGGACTGGGTTCGGATGAGAAGTTTTTTTTAAAAAGGCTCCACGTTGAAAGGTGGTAGAACACACAGCGTAGCAATAGTTTAAACTGTGTACAAAACAATAGCCAATAATCATCGAAAGGTACCTAAAAACATAACAAGTTGGCCTCCACTGACAGACCCAAAAATCACAGTTACATTATAGGCTTCGTGACAATAAACGCCACACTGTGCCAGATAATAAGGGAAGACAGCCTGCTTCTTCTTAAGGACCCTGGATGGTTCGGTGAGGGAAAATGGAACGGGGCCGGAGGAAAACTGGTGCCCAGCGAGAGCCCCGAGCATGGCGTCGTCAGAGAGGTGGAGGAGGAGACGGGTCTCATGCTCAGGTCCGTCACCATGCACGGCGTCCTGGACTTCTACTTCGGGGAGAAACCTGAGCCTGACTGGGTGGTCCACGTGGTCAGCAGCAGCGACTTCAGCGGCGAACCCCTTGAGGTATCCGAGGAGGGGGCTCTCCGCTGGTTCAGGTTCGACGAGGTACCTCTACGACGCCCTTGAACGAGGCGGCCAACCAGGTCGCTGACACTCAGGCCGGCCTCCCCCGCCGCCTTCACCAGCCTCCTGTGAAGCTCCTCGTCCACGTACAGCCGGGGCACACACACCCACCATGAAGTACACATAGCTTTAACATTATATAAAAAAAACGTATACAATGGTAGCGAGGACTAAACTGAAACAGGGCTACGGATTGGGGGCTGGCGACCATTATAGCAAAAATTCTTTACCAGTCGGAGATGAACTCGACGTCCACCCCCAAGGGTTCTCTCTCCATCTGTCTCAACAGCTCGGCTTCGCGATCGGCGAACAGGGCGGTCATGTCCTTTCTGATGGCTAGAGCTATGGTGAGACAGTCAGAGACAGCGATGGGTTTCTTGCACTTTATCTTCGACGCCTCTTCAGATAACCCTGATATAGCCTCGACGTTTAAAAACCCGGACAGGAGGAGAGAGTCGACGCTCCTCTTAGCCTCTTTCCATCCCACCCTCCTACAGAGGATGTACAATGCCTCCATTACAGCCATATCATGGGTGTAAGCAACGACCTTCCCCGACTTCAGGGCTCCTCTGAGCATCTCACCGGCGCCTGTTTCCAGGCACAACTCAATCAGAGCGCCGCCGTCAAGAGCGTAGTAACCTCTCAAGCTTCTCATCATCCCTCTTCCGCTCCTCGTGGAGCTCCCGGATAAGCCTCTCCGAGTCCAGTCCCTTGACCACGGCCCTGTCCAGCAGCTCTGGGCGTTTTGCCCGGTTCTCTATCAGGTACCTTAAAACGTCATTGTAGTTGACTCGGCGGCCGAGCTTGAGCTGGAGTTCAGCCGATATCCTCAGGAGCTCGTCCCTAACGTCGTCGTCTACAGCGATGGTGGTCATACCTATAACAATTATAACAATTATAAATGTTATAATTAAACCTTGTCGCTTAACATTGTACGGGTCATCGGGCGGCTCAACCGACAACACCAAAAACATGAGGCGCACAACAATACCCATGACCGTCCGCGCCACCCTGTGCCAGATAATCAGAAACGGCTGCCTGCTCCTCCTACACAAGAACCCTGGAAGGTTCGGCGAGGGAAAATGGAACGGGGCCGGAGGAAAGCTTCTGCCAGGTGAGAGCCCCGAGCATGGCGTCGTCAGGGAGGTAGAGGAGGAAACGGGTCTCAGGCTCAGGTCCGTCACCTTGCATGGCGTTCTGGACTTTTTCTTTGGGGAGAAGCCTGAGCCCGACTGGGTGGTCCACGTGTTCAGCAGCAGCGACTTCGACGGCGAGCCAAAAGAGGCATCCGAGGAGGGGGTGCTCAACTGGTTCAGGTTCGATGAGATACCCTACGACAGGATGTGGCAGGACGACGAGCACTGGCTGCCCCTGCTGCTGGAGGGTAAACGGTTCACTGGCTGGTTCCTGTTCAGCGAGGACGGCTCCGAGCTCCTCGAACACGAGCTGAAGGTCCAGTAAACCCTTTACACTCGCCGGACAATATCCCACCGAGGATCAGGCATGCCATACATAGCTAAGGATGATAG
>DASWLJ010000342.1:0-6651 GCA_036396185.1 Bathyarchaeia archaeon
AGGTGCGGGTACGTCTTCAGAATGAACACCGCGTCCGCGGCGTTAGCCATCTCCTCGTCCTCATTCGCATGCAGGTCAAAAGTCACCATGATGGGAACCGCACCCACCACCTTCCTCACCCTCCGCACGATCTCGGCCTCAGGCCTCGGCACGTTGGTCACGGCCATGGCACCGTGCAGCGCCAAGAGCACCCCGTCGATGCCCTTTGACACCTGCTCCTCCAGCCGGCTCACGATCCGCCCCGTGATCACGTCGAAGGCCTCCGTCGTCAGCCAGCTCCCGTACCCCGTCAGCTTGGGCCACCCCGTCCGAAGGATGCCCACGAGCTCCACGTCCCCGTGTCCCTGGGCCGCCTCCTTCATCCCCGTGATGTATCCCTGCCCCTCACCCGTAGTATCCAGGGCGTCGGGACCGTACCTGATGCCCCCGGCCTCCCAGGCCTCAAGTGTGCTCACCTCGGGGCAGAAGGTCAGGGTCTCGTGACTGAAGCTAGCCACAGCTATACGCATAACCGATCCGAATACAATGGTGTCTGGGGATAAATTATGTATGATCCCTAGGTGTTCCGCATTTATTCGTTGGCGTGCTCTACGTCGTTGCGTGCTTTGATTCGTTGGGGGTATCTCTGAGTATCTCGTCGCGTGCGTGGGTGGGGGGGAGGGGGTGTAGTCGTCACCGCAGTGGTTTCCCGTTTTTGGGCTTGTTTTCGGGTTTGGGGGTTTTTTTCGGGTTTTTAGGTGGCGGCTGGTGTCCGTGGGGTGTTCTTTATTCGACGGGGGTTTGGTGAGGGAGGGTCGTGGTGGTACCAGAGTTAAACTCAACCACCTTGGGGCTATGTTTGTGTGTGAGGCATGGTGATCTATAAGTTTAACCGAGGGGGACTGGAGGTCGTGAAAACAGAGGTTAATCGAACCTCTCCTCAATATACCATCCAATACAAAAACCTTAGACCTAACTGCATCATCGTCAGATCAATTATCCCCGAGAATACACATTAAATATAACTCACGTGAACGTTACCGCACTCGGGGTCAAGACCAAGCAGTCAACAGAGGAATAAAAACCGTGGATGTCGAGTACTGGAGAGAAAAAGCTAGACGGTTAAACACCGAAATTCTCGCTCTCTGCCTGGCTTATAGAGACCCCAGGATTCCGTGGTACGCAAAGATCTTTATGGCTGGATTAGTTGCCTATGCCCTAAGCCCCGTGGATCTGATCCCGGATTTTATACCAGTTTTGGGGCTTGTTGACGATGTGCTTCTCTTACCTGTAGGCCTTTCTCTGTTAATGAAGATGATTCCAGGCGAAGTTCTTGAGGAGTATAGGGGTAGGGCTGTTTCTGAGCTTGATGGGCCCGGCTTAAGTAAATGGGTTGTAACTGGGATTATCGCATTAATCTGGTTATTTTTTATATGCTTGATTATTCGGTTCTTCCGGTGAAGGGGTCTGGGTTGGGAGTTTATGGGTGGTGCCTGGTATTGGGTAATGTGTTAAGTAGTCGAAGCGGAGCAAAAAACATAGAAAACAAGAGGTAAATCAAAATCCTCTACAGTAATTTGTTAGCCGAGCGTACCCAGTAGACGCCCAGCGTCTCTGTAGACTTGTACCAGTTGGTGGCGTCGACGTTGGGGGGGGCTTCCGACGCCGTATATATGCTCAGGGGCGTCATAGTGGCTCCCTGCTCGCAGGGGAAACACATATCAGCACGTATATACAGAAAGGATATACGAACCTGTTTATGATGGCCGTAAGGGTTGACGAGGAACTCAAAGAACACATGAGGAGACACCCCCACGTCAACTGGTCCGAGATAGTGAGAGAGGCGATCGAGAAAAAGGTCAGAGAGCTGGAGATGAAGGAAGCAGCAAAAGCCATGGACGAACTCGCCGATAAAACAAGTGGAGCCTGGAGCGGCGTAGAAGAAATAAGAAAATGGAGAGACAGACCCGTTGAACACGGATAGCCTCACGATAGATGCCTCCGTAGCCGTAAAATGGTTCAACAGAGAACCCTACAGAGAGGCGGCCCTCAAGATAAGAGAAGCCCACGTGGAGGGCATAACCATGCTGCACGCGCCCACCCTGCTAATCTACGAGGTGTGCAACGCCCTGAAACACAACCCGGACTACGACGAGGAAAGCCTCCTGAGAGCCCTCGACGCCTTACACAGGATTGGGATACGCTACAAGAACCCTGACCCCGGACAGATGACAGGCACCATAAAGAACGCTTACCTTTGCGGAATATCCGCATACGACTCGTCGTACCTCGCATGCTCAGAGTCAACAGGCGGCAACCTGGTGACAGCCGACGAGAGACTGTACAATAAAGCCAAAGACCATCATAGAGTGACACTACTAGCCGAGTACACAACAGACAC
This sequence comes from Bathyarchaeia archaeon, assembly GCA_036396185.1. Lineage (GTDB taxonomy): Archaea > Thermoproteota > Bathyarchaeia > TCS64 > TCS64 > RBG-16-57-9. Next base: position 2,381 of record DASWLJ010000342.1, read on the forward strand.
GTGAGACAAACACCACGTGCCGCCTATACCCCTAAAGTTACTTAGCCTGGGCGTGAATAGGCTCACATAAAAATAGGAGAGTATGATGTAAAAAAAGTAGGGGGGTCCAATTTTAGGAAGGAAAAGCCTCCTAAAATACAGGTCTCCGCAGCTGAGAACCGAAACCGGAGACGACCGCAACCCAGCATAGCCTATCAGACTCGGACATGACAAGCCTCACGCATCCGATCCGATTCCGTTAAATCCCGTGGAAACGCGTGTACGGCCATGAACGTGTTCGAAGCCATCAAGACACGCAGAAGCGTACGCAAGTACAAGCCCCAGCCCATCCCCGAGGACCACCTGAAGCAGATGATGACGGCAGCCCAGCTGGCCCCCTCGGCCGGCAACAAGCAGCCCTGGAGGTTCGTGGTAGTCAAGGACCCCGAGACCAAGAAGAAGCTCAGCGTCATCGCCCGCAACCAGACCTGGATAAGCGACGCCGGAGTCGTCGTCGCCGCTCTGGCCATGGACAAGAAGAACCCCGAGGTCTACGAGCGGTGGGCCGAGCGTGACGTGATGACGGCCGTGGAGCACATAGTGCTCTCCGCTTGGGAGCTGGGCTACGGCGCCTGCTGGATCGGCGCATTCAACGAGGATCAGGTCAAGGAGCTCCTGAAGGTGCCCAAGGAGATGACCGTCATCGTCCTGCTCCCCATAGGCGTGCCCGACCAGAAGCCGGAGCCCAGGGGCCGCAAGAACCTGGAAGAGTTGTTCCACCTAGACCAGTACGGGAAGCCACTGAAAGCCTAGTGCCCACTAGGTCACTTGTATAAATAAATGGGTTAGCTGGGGGCTACCTTCCCCGGGCGATCTGGAGGGGGTTAAAATCGGGTTCATCGACCTCGATGAGACCCTTGGCGCGGTCAAAGTACCTGATCACGCTGTCACCCTTGGTCGTGATCTCGTAGTACTTGTTGGTGCGCTTATCCTTTGAGTCTGACGCGTCGACCTCCAAGATGAGGTCCTGGGCCGCCATGGAAGATAATATGCCTTGAAGCAGCTTCCACGAAAGATTGGCGCCGTACATGATGCGTGTGGGCTTCTGCGTGCCCTCCTTGATCACCTTAAGGACGTCTAGGTAAATCTCGAGCTTAGATCGCCGGTTCTTCAAACTGTTGACCCCTTTCTTGAACATTGGTTGCCGAGACATACCCTATAACCTAGAGTGTGTGACGGAGCCCTACAAACATGGGTCGTTGTTCTAGGTGATTGTCCGGTAACCATGTTCCTCTTTATGGATTTCTTGTAGTGATAGTAAAAAGGAATATGGATTACCAGTCGATTTAGGAAAATCGATACATAAAACAGGTAAAAACGCCGTAATGCAGCCTATTTTTGGATGGGTATCATGCATAGGAAGACCATTGTCTTTCTGCCCGTGTTCTTGAAGCTGTGCTCCTCGCCCGGCTCCACGAGGACTACGCTTCCGGGACCTACCTTGGAATCTCCCTCCGAGCTGGTTGCGACTCCCTCCCCCTCGAGCACGTAGACCTCGTGCTCCCAGCTGTGGGTGTGGTAGGGTGTATAGCCTCCGGGCTCCACCTCGAAGCGCCTCATGGCGAAGTTGGGTGCACCATTCTTCTCGTTTATGAGCCACCTGATCTTTACGCCTTTAGCGGGCTCAGGCACGTCCTGGTTCTCCACCTTACTGTAGTGGTAGTTCCTCATGGCACCATATGACTAGATCGGGAATTATTAACTCTGATCATGGCGACGGCCGTGTTAATCGGAAACACTATATTTGTGGAGTATGGTTCAAGGTGCGTCAAGGTGAAGAGGCTATGCTTAGGGCTAGACTGGAGAGCTTCGCCGAGTGCGTGCCTGGGTTAATATTCTCCATGTTCGTAGCCTTCATCAGCTTCACGGCGTGGACCATGTACAGTCCCATCAGTTCACTGATGTGGAGCTTCATCTTCGGTATAGTTGTGGCCAACATCACGGTCATCCCTGAGCGTCTGCGACCAGGTTTGAAGTACGCGTCCTCCCAGCTCCTCAAGTTCACCATAGCCGTCCTGGGGCTGGTGACAAGCGCATCCGTGTGGCTCGAGGTGGGTCTGGGCGTCGTCAACGCCCTTGTGATCATCGTGTTCAGCTTCGCCGCCAGCATTGTCCTAGGTGAGAGGCTGGGCCTGAGCAGACGCCTCGCCATACTCATCGGCGTGGGCACGTCCATATGCGGGGCCTCGGCCATAGCCGCGGTCGCCCCCGCCATCAGGGCGAGGGAGGAGGAGATAGGCGTAGCCATCAGCGGGATAACCCTCTTCGGCTTGGCCAGCATGTTCCTCTACCCTTACCTGTTCACCAACACCGTCGTCAACCAGTGGCTCCTCGGAAGCCCCAACGTGTACGCTGTGTGGGTGGGCTCTGGGATCCACGAGTCAGCCCAGGTGATAGCCGCGGCCTGCACCCTGGACCCGGCCTGCATGCAGCCCGCCATGATCATAAAATCGATACGGATATTCATGATAGCGCCTGTGGTGCTCGCCTCCGCCTTCTACCTGAGCCGTGTGGAGTCGGGCGGCGGAGGCGTCGGGGCGAAGGTTTCTGTGCCCCTGTTCGCCGTGGCCTTCTTCCTGTGCTCGCTGGTCTGCGCCCTCCTCGACGCATCCTCGCCGGCCCTCGTGGGCGTTAGCTGGATCCTTGTGAAGACGGCTCTCAGGTCGTCCCTGATACCTTTCCTGCTGGCCGTGTCCTTCTCCGGGGTCGGCTCCAAGGTCCAGTTCAGGGACATAGCCGGGGTCGGGTGGAGGCCCTTCGCATTCGCGGCCCTCATGTCGGTGATTTCGGGTACCCTGGCTCTAGTCATGGCTGCGGTGACCGCCCCCTACCTGATCTAGGTCACTGCGAAGCATCCACTGTGCCTGAACCCAACACCCTGTGCAGCTGCTTCAGGCTGAAGTTGATGACGCTGTTGGGCGCGCCCCCAGCCGCCCAAACGTGGCTGAACCTCTCCAGGCTCCGATCAAGCATCACATGCACGTCCTCGCCGTGGGGGAAGGGCGGCACGCCTCCGATGACGTACCCGGTCAACCTTCTGACCGTGTCAGCGTCGCCAATCTTCACCTTGGCCCCCACGAGGGCACCCAGCTTCCCAGAGTCCACCCTCTTATCTCCGCTTATGACCACAACGTAGGCCCTCTCGCCGTCGGTGAACACGATGCTCTTAGCTATCTCCGGGACAGTGCAGCCGAGGGCGTCTGCCGCCATCTGGCTGGTCCTCGTGGACTGGTCCAGGGTCACGGACCTCGCCTCTATGCCCCGCTCCTTCAGAAACTCGTGCACCCGCTCGTAGCCCTTAGCCATATGAAACCAGAATAGTATCTTGGCGGACAGTTATAGTGCTTTCCAGCGCTCGATGAGCTCCATGAGTTGCTCCCGTGTGGGCCCGCCGCGGGTCTCCTTCCTGGTGGCCTTGAAGCTGCCCGCCGCGCTCGCCATTCTCAAGGACTCCATGTCGTCAAAGCCCTCCACCTTGGCCGAAGCGAAGCCGCCTATGAATGCGTCCCCGCAGCCCACCGTATTCACTACATGCATACCTAGCCTCGCCAGGGGCACAGCGTCCATTGTTATGGTGGCGCCAGAGGCGTTCAAACACAGCGTGGAGCCCTTTGCGCCGTTCTTTATGATCGCTTTGACGCCCTTCACGTGCCCTGTGAGGCTCGTCATGACTCCCTTGGGGTCGCTTGTCCCTAGGAGGTTCTCGTACTCCAGGTGGTTCAGTATAAAGTAGTCCGTGTTCCTCAACGTGGGGAGGAGGGCCTCCAAGCCGTTCTCAGCGTAGACGCCCGGGTCCCAGATGACGGATACCTCGTGCTTCCTGCAGAGGGCTGCCAGGGCCTGGGCCGTCTTTATGGGCGGGTCCATGATGACACATACTCTGCTATGCTCTATGAGCCTCAACCTCTCAGGTTCATTGAGGTGGCCGCCGTGGAGCCGGAGGTTTGCGCCGAAGTAGGTGTGGATCTCGTTTGAGCCGTCGCCCCCGATGGTTATGTAGGCTTGCCCGGACTCCTCTCCGGGCACCCTGAGGACGCCGCTGTGGTCAACCTTCTCGTCGCCTAGAATCCTCAGCTGCCGGTCCCCGATGTCGTCCAGTCCGAGGGCGCCCAAGAAGGCCACCCTGTTTGGGCCGAGGATGCGGGCCGCGGCCACGGAGACGTTGGCGGCCGTGCCCCCTGAGACCCTCTGTATCTCCTTGACGGGCACCTCCTCGCCGGTCCTCGGAAGCC
>DASWLJ010000343.1:0-2103 GCA_036396185.1 Bathyarchaeia archaeon
TCGGCTTACAGCCCCAACATCAAGGAGCGGATGGACCACAGCTGCGCGCTCTTCAACCACCGCCGGGAGCTGGTAGCCCAGGCCGAGCACATCCCGGTGCACCTCGGGAGCATGGCTCTGGCAGTCAAGTTGGGCCTGGAGACCTACAGGGGCGGGCTCGGCCTCGGCGACATGCTGCTGCTCAACGACCCCTACATCAGCGGCACCCACCTCCCTGACCTCACCCTCATAGCACCTGTCTTTTACGGCGACGCAATCATCGGGTACGCTGCTAATAAGGCCCACCACACAGATGTCGGAGGCAAGACGCCTGGGAGCCTGGCCGCGGATGCATCGGAGCTGTACCAGGAGGGACTCATCATTCCCCCGGTGAAGCTAATCGAGGGGGGCCGCATGAACCAGGACCTGGCGAACCTCATCAGGAGCAACGTACGGACCCCAGATGTCCAGATGGGGGACATTAGGGCCCAGGTGGCCGCCAACAACACTGGCACTAGGCGGGTCAGCGAGCTTGTGGGGCAGTACGGGGTGGAGACTCTGCACGCTTCCATGGACAGCGTTATGGATCAGAGCGAGCGCAGAATGCGAGCCGAGCTGGCCGGGATGCCGGACGGCGTCTACTCGGCCGTGGATTACCTAGAGGACATATTGCCTGGGGGCGGCGACGTCCAGATAGCCGTCACCGTGACCAAGCAGGGCGACTCCGTGGCCTTCGACTACGCGGGCACAAGCCCCCAGGTGGAGAGGCCGGTGAATGCGCCCCTGGGCGTCACAATAGCGGGCATCTACTTCACGCTCATCAGCGTCACGGACCCCACCATACCGGTGAACGACGGCTGCTTCAGGCCAGTCACCCTCAAGGTCCCGGAGGGCTGCTTGATGAACCCCAGGAGGCCCGCGCCCGTGGCCGGCGGCAACGTGGAGACCAGCCAGAGGAACGTGGACGCCATCATGAAGGCGTTCAGCCAGATAGTGCCCGGGAAGGTGCCCGCGGCGAGCCAGGGCACCATGAACAACATCACCATCGGCGGACTCCTCGATGACGGCTCACCGTGGACCTTCTACGAGACCATCGGCGGTGGCAGCGGTGCCAGGCCCAACGGCGACGGCGTGGACGGGGTCCACATCAACATGACAAACACCATGAACACGCCGGTGGAAGCCCTGGAGAGCTACCTGCCCCTCAGCTTCAAGGCGTACAGGCTGAGGCCGGACAGCGGCGGAGCCGGGAAGCATCGGGGCGGCTGCGGCATCGAGCGCACCTGGACCCTGACCAGCAGGAAGGCGACCCTCAGCGTGATGGCTGAGCGCCACAAGATCAGGCCATGGGGGCTGATGGGCGGCCAGCCAGGGGCTCCCGGCGTCTACACGCTCATCAGGGCGGGCGGTGAGGCGGCGAGGCTCCCCTCAAAGTGCACCGTGGAGATATACAGGGGCGACACCCTGATGATCCTGACCCCCGGCGGAGGAGGATACGGCGACCCTATGGAGAGGGCGCCCGAGCTGGTGCTCAGGGACGTGGTCAACGGCCTGGTCTCGCCTGAGGAGGCCGAGAGAAGCTACGGGGTCGTCGTGGACCCTCACACAGGCGCAGCCGTTAGGAACCCTGCTCAGCTGAAGTAGCCCCTCATGGCCACCACCACGAGGGCGGCCGCGAGGGTGAACCCCGCGCTGGCGTAGAACACCATCTGTATGCTGCTGAAGGCGAGGACTCCGCTCATGGCGAACATGCCCAGGGTCCCGCCTAGGCTCATGATCATACCCCAGACACCCGTGGCCGTGCCCCTCTCCTTTGGGAGCATGGACTCCATGGTGGCGGCCTGGCTCACGGGGAACACCAAGACGGCACAGAGGCCGAGGACGGCGTTTATGATTGGCATCATCCACTGGTACGGGGCCAACGGCATCAGGGCGAAGGCCGCGACGCTGACAAGGAGCCCCGCAGCGATTGGCGTGAACCTACCCACCCTGTCCGAGAGGCGTCCAACTATGGGGAGGCTGACGGCGATCATCAGCGCGTTCGCCGTCAAGGTTATGCCTATGAGGAACTCGCTCATCCCCATCTCGGCGCCCAGCATCGGTATGAATGTGATGAGGCCCCAG
>DASWLJ010000344.1:0-9539 GCA_036396185.1 Bathyarchaeia archaeon
CGTCCCAGACCGTGACTGTGATGTCCCAGTCAGCTTCACGCAGAGCTCTTGGCAGTCTCTTCAATAGATCGTAGTCGATCTCCAGCTCATCGAGGCCACACTCATCGTCCAGGGCGCCGGTCAGCCTCTCAAGGTCGGGCCTCGCATCGGACAGCGTGGGCCTCGGCAGGACGACGTGGAGCTTCCTCACCGCGGGGTCCAGGGCCGAGGGCGTCTCGTGGCCCGTGACCTGTATCTTCCGCTGCTCGACCCTGCTCTCAGGGGGGACGAAGACCACGACACTTTCCTTAACCTTGGCTTGGCATGCCAGCCGGACGCCTCTCTCAGCCTCCGGTGATGAGAGGAGCCTTCTCTCGTGGGCCGTCAGCCCCGTCAGGGGGCCCTGATCCTTGACGACCACCCTGCATTTTCCGCATTTCCCGTTTCCGCCGCACTCGGACCTTATCCTGTTGCCAGCCTTGACAGCTGCCTCAAGGAGACTGGTCCCGGGCTGTGCCCTTATCTTGTTGCCGTCAGGCTCAAACACGACTGTTACCAGGCCGTCGTCAGAGGTGCACATGGTGCGCGTATCAACTATCACCAGCGCTCTGGAGATATAATGGTTGACGCCGGGCGCCGCCACGCCGAATCCGGGGGATGGAGCCGGCGCTCACTGCCACTGGAGCCCGCAGTCCCTGAACTCGTTCATGACTCTGGCTATGAGTTCCTGGTACTCCTGGCTCGGCTTGTGGCGCTGGAGGTCGTAGCACTCCGTGATGAGTTTCCCGGGCTCAGGGGTCGGGTTAGCCATGAGCTTCGAGATGACGGGCTTGAACATCTCGTACACCTCGCTCCGCTTGACATTGGTTCTGATGGCTGCGTCGGATGCCTCTATCATCAGCTCGGCGTCGGCCGGAGTCTGCCCCCCGTTCATCCTGCTCCTGCTGACCCGCGGAACGTACAGGTTGGCTCCGTTTACTGTCGCCTCGATGCTCCTCAGGACCAGCTCCTCCAGGTGTGTCTCGGTGCAGAGCTCGGAGACCGGGATCGGCCACTGCATGGGTATGCCGTTGCTGTTCCTGATGGTCGCCTGGTACACGACGCTGCGGGCGAAGCTTATGGGGAACATGCACCGCTTGACGCCGCTGACGTGGGAGAAGTGCTCCACGCCGTTGTAGTAGAGGTTGTCCCTGTAGACGATCCACGCGATGAGGGTCTTCACCAGGCTCTCTATGATGGCGCCCTCTGGGCCGCCGGCGAAGCCGCCGGCTATGCCGAAGCTGCCGCTGATCCCGAAGTACCCGTGGCTCTGAAGCACGAGGGCAGCAGTCATCAGGTCATACTGGACCTTGACGTCTGGCAGCACGGAGAGGAGGACGCCGTCCGTGGGCCTCAGCCCCGCGACGGGGTCAATGGCGGCGAGGAAGGACGAGGCCGCCGTGGTGATGGGGTAATAGACTATGGCTGCGCCGGGCCTCCCGGCCTTCCGGACGCCTTCCCTCAGCCAGGCGACCTGGCGCATGGAGGCGTAAGCCTCCAGGGGGATGCCGTAGATGTCGTAGCCGTCGATCATGGGGAAGTTGAAGCCCTCGAGGAAGTCGAGGCGAGGTATCGAGGCGAAGTTGTGGACGACCATGTTCGCCAGGTCCTCTGTGAAGGGCGCGTGGTGCCCCGGGGCGACGTTGAGAGGCTCATCGCCCTCGACCCTGTGCTGGCTCCACACTCGGGCGTCCTTTCCCTCACCCATCACCACCTCCTTCTGCATCGAGCGTACAGCTTCCCTGACCTCCTCCTCGGTGAACCTGACGACGCGCTCACGGTCAAGGCAGAGGCAGCCCACGTCCACGACGAACTCGACTGCTGCACCCCACGCTGCGTCGGCCAGACTGTCATCGGTGTTCATCCAGTCGGATGGGTCGCTCGGGCACTTGATGTCGTGCTCCTTCACCAGCTCAGACATCTTCCTGAAGAGGGCCATGTCCCAGTCCTTGGCGGCCACCTTGGGGCCGCTCCGCATCCGGTCAGCGATCTCTACGAGGCTAATCATTTTTTTCACATCGACGGCTACCGAGTTGAACCACTAACATGCGTAAATTTACATATCTTGTCCACCGTATTTTAAGCCTAGTGCATTCGACTTGAAGGAACAGGAGATTCTGAAGAGGCTGTCCGACGCCGTCCTGCAATTCGATTCTGAGGCGGCAGCGGACGCCGCGAGGGCCTCCATCGCGGCCAAGATGAACCCAGTCAGGGCCATCGAGGAGGGGCTCGCGGTGGGCCTGAGGGTGATCGGGGACAAGTTTGAGGCCGGCGAGCTTTGGCTGCCGCACCTGATACTCGGCGCGGAGGCCATGGAGGCCGCCATAAAGGTCCTGGAGGAGCACATGCCCCGGGGCGCGCTGGAGTCCACCAGCCGCGGGACGGTCGTCATAGGGACCGTGGAGGGGGATATACACGACCTGGGTCTACGCATCGTCGCGTCGATGCTCAGGGCGAACGGGTTCAAGGTCTACGACCTGGGGTGCAACGCGAGGAGCCTGGACCTCATCCAGAAGGCGAAGGAGGTCGACGCGGACATAATCGCGGCGTCCTCGCTCATGACGACCACCATGCCCTTCATGAGGGACCTGGTCGAGGCTCTGGAATCCGCTGGCCTCAGGGACAGGTTCAAGGTACTCGTGGGGGGCGGCCCCGTCTCCAAGGAGTGGGCCAAGGCGATAGGCGCGGACGGGTACGGCAAGGACGCGTCAGAGGCCGTGAAGGCCGCGAAGCAGCTAGTTCAGAAGGAGTGACGGCTTTGACGGCCCCGAGCCTCTGGGAGGTCCTGGACAGGGCCTGCAACACCGGGAAGGTGGTGGCGGCGAAGGACTTCGACATGAAGGTGTTCAGCGTCGCGTCCAGGCTGGTCAAGGAGCACGGCATCAGGTACGACCCCGAGACACCGGTGTCCACGGACGACGGCCTGGCGGACGACGCGTGGAGGGCAGGGCTGGAGTTGTTCACGGAGTTGGGGGCCTACTGCATGAACTCCAGCAGGGTCATCGGCTTCGACGAGTCGGAGATCAAGGAGGGCCTCAAGGAGCTGCGGGGCGAAGCCGTGGTCGGGGAGGGCGCCGAGAGGAGGGTCCTGAGGTTGAGAGACGTGGATGACGGGAGCCCGCCTTCCATCGTCTGCGGCGGCGTCATCGAGAGCAACTTCCCCGAGGGCGAGCTCTTCGTCAAGCTCTACCAGAGCATAGCCCAGGAGCCCACAATAGACGGGTTCTACGTGGGCCCACCGCTCCAGTCGTCTGAGGGCCGGCTTGTCAGGTCGGGGACGCCCCTTGAGACGCACCTGGGCACAAGCATGGTGTCCTGGGTGCGTGAGGCGACGCGGCGCGCCGGCAGGCCGGGGATGCACTTCATCTCGGCGTGCACATCGGCCATAGCCAACGTGGCGGCATGCGACTCCGCAGAGGGCCTACGCAGGTCAGACGGCATCGTGTCCACGATAATGCCTGAGCTGAAGACCGACTACGAGAACCTCAACAAGGTGGTCTACAGCCACGACTATGGCTGCGTGAAACACGTGTACAACGGAGGCATGATCGGGGGCTGGGCGGGCGGCCCCGAGGGGGCGCTCATCGTATCCATCGCCAACGCCGTCATGGCCGTGATGGTCTACAGGATAGGCGTTGGCTCCTCCTACAACGCGCTGGGCTACCTGAGGGCCTCTACCCCCAACTACAGCGCCTTCGTCACCCGCCCATGCGTCTGGGGCTCATCCATCGGCAGCCAGGCGCTGTCAAGGAACACCAAGATCGTGAACACGGTGGTGGCGATGACCAACGCCGGGCCGGGCACCGAGATGCAGCTGCAGGAGATCGTGGCGGCCCTATGCGCGTCGATGCCGTGCGGCAGAGAGGGGCTCTCACAGGGAGTCAGGAGGTTCAAGGTGAAGCCCCTGCTTGGTAGCGGCCTGGAGAACAGGTTCTGGGGCGAGGTCGGATACGCCATGTCCAGGGTGAAGCGCGACTTCGCCAACCACTTGGCCGAGGAGATGCTTTCCAGGTACGAGCACAGGGTGACCAGGGACTCGGACGGCGGCCCCGAGGGCCACACGTTCGACGAGATATACGACCTGGCCACGTTGAAGCCGAGGAAACAGTTCCAGGAACTGTACGATGGGGTGAAGAGGGAGCTGGAGGACATGGGCCTTGAGTTCTAGGTTCAACGAGCGTGAGGTGAATGAGGTTTGACTACACCCAACTTCTGGGAGGTCCTCAACAGGGCGTGCAACACCGGCGTGGAGACGGTGACAAAGGACTTCGACATGAAGATATTCAGGGAGGCGACGAGGCTGGTGAAGGAACACGGCATAAAGTATGATCCAGAGGTCTACGTCCCAGACGACGACGGGCTGGCAGACGAAGTCTGGAAGGCCGGCCTCGAACTGTTCCAGGAGACGGGCGTCTACTGCATGAACTCGAGGCGCGTCATCAAGTTCACGGAGTCCGAGGTGAAGGAGGCCCTCAGCGAGGTCCGGGGAGAGGTCGAGATAGGGGAGGGCGGCGAGAAGCGGCTGGTGACCCGCAGAGGGATAGGGGGCAGGAAGCCGCCGGTGATCGTGGGCGGCGTCATCGAGAGCGATATACTGGAGGGCGAGCTCTTCGTCAAGCTGTACCAGAGCATCGCACAGGAGCCCCTCATCGACGGGCTGTACGTGGGGCCCCCCGTCCACACGTCCGAGGGCCACACGGTGCGGAAGGGGTCCCCGTTGGAGCTGCACCTGGGCAGGTGCATGGCGGCGTGGGCGCGGGAGGCCACGAGGAGGGCGGGTAGGCCGGGGCTGCACTTCGTCTCGGCGTGCCCCTCGGCCATCGCGGACATCGCTGGCTGCAGCCCGGAGAACGGCGTCAGGACGTCCGACGGGCTCATGGTCTCCCTCATATCCGAGCTCAAGACAGACTACGAGGCCCTGGGTAAGGTGGCCTACGCCCTCGACTACGGCTGCATCAGGGGCACCCACGGCGGCGCCATCATAGGCGGCTGGGCCGGTGGGCCGGAGGGCGCAGCCGTCGTGTCCATCGCTGACTTCCTGGGCGCCGCGATGGTGTACCAGCACAGGGTCAATCCCGTCTACGGGGACCACGGCCTGACGAGGTGCCCGGGCGCCGTGCCCATCTCAAGCGTGAACCCCGGGATGTGGGGCACAGAGCTCACGGGGCAGGCCATAGCCCGCAACTACAGGGGAGTCAACGGGCGGTTCTTCCTGACGGCCGCGGGCCCGGGTACCGAGATGCAGTTCAGGGAGATCGCGGCCCTCGTCATCGCCGGGCTGGCGTCGGGGCGCGACTTGTTCTGCGGCGGCGGTATACGCAGGTACAAGGTGAAGCCCATGCTGGGCAGCGCATTGGAGAACAAGTTCCACGCGGAGCTGGGGCACGCCGCTGTCGGCATAAGCCGGGGCGACGCCAACGAGCTGGTCAAACAGATCGTGCGGAGGTACGAGAAGGACGTGACCAGGGATGGCGGCCCCTGGGGGTACACATTCGGAGAGATGTATGACCTGAGGACGCTCACCCCCGGAAAGGAGTTCCAGGAACTCTACGAGAGGATGAGGAAGGAGATGGAGGACCTGGGACTGGAGTTCAGGTCCTAGTCTCCCGCGCCTCAACCTATCTTTATCCGGGGGGACAGCTTCATCGGCTCAACAACCAATCCCCAAGCTAAAAGACACGCTGACCGTTTTCACATGATGTAGTCGGCTATCATGGAGGCGACGTATATGAGCATCGTCACGTGGAGAAGGGGCAGAGCCTTCAACCAGGCGGCGGAGTCCCTGCCCCTCATGATCAGCGCGTTGGCCGCGGTGAGCAGGACGAGGCCAGCCGCGAGGCTGTACATCATTATGGGGCCCATGCCCTTGAAGAACTGGAACGCCCTGATGAGGTGCAGAGCCGTGAAGACGAGCACCCAACGCTTAGCCCCATCCACGCCGTAGAGAACCGGGATGGTCTTCAGTCCCCGGGCCACGTCGTTGGCGTGGTCGATAAGGTCGTTGAGCCCCAGGTGGGTCTGGGCGAAGGGGTAGAAGAAGAGGAGGTAAGCTACGGCGGTGGCGTCCGGGTGCCCGTTGGCGAGATAGCCCGCGACGGGGAAGAGGGCGAAGTCGGTGCGGCCCAGCAGCTGGGCGACGGGGAAGCTCTGGTTCCGCTTCTTGACCTGGTAGAAGTACTCCATGGAGTAGCAGTAGATCATTATGGCGAAGACGTATGCGGAGTGAGGGCTAGGGAGTGTGAAGGTGAGGGCCGACGCGGCCACGGCGAGGACTAGGAACAGGGTCCACGCCTGCCCTCGGGTGACGGTCCCCGAGGGGATGGGCCTGGTGCCGAAGGGCCTCCAGTACCTTGTGAGCTTATCGTGCTCAACGTCCCGCCGGTCCAGTTCGGCGTCCACGTAGTCGTTGAGGACGAACCCGGCCTCGAAGCCTAGGAGGGCTATCAGCGCCGCCTTGGCCACCAGCAGCCACGTGAAGCCGCCGTATGTGTGGAAGCTGAGGAAGAGTCCTGAGCAGAAGAGGAGCGGCCAGACTATGAAGAAATGGAGCCTGGTCAGGTCAAGGTAGGCTTTGATGGAGTTTAAGGGCATAATACAGGCAAATGGATATCAGTATTAAAGTAGTTTGAGTCATGGTGGCGCCCTTGGTTGACCTGAGGCTGTTAAAGGTTATTCGCCCCCACATCGTGGCTGGGGGTTTCCTCGGGTACCTGATTGGCGCTTTGTTCTCCCTGAACCTGGGCGGCAGTTTCTCGTGGACCTGGTTCGCCTTGGGTTACATGATCGTGTTGTTTATGGACCTCTCGACCCACTATAACAACGATTATTATGATGTGGAGATCGACAGGCACGCCCCTTTCAAGCCCTTCGGCAGCGTCAATCTGTTCGTAGAGCACCCTGAGCTGAGGGGCTCCGCGTTTCTTGTCGCGGTCGGGTTCTCGGTTTTGTCTATATTGTGTGCGTTGGTTATGGTTTCGATGGGCTCAACCTGGCATCTGTTTGTGGTAGTCTTATTGTTCAACGTCTTGGGTTGGCTGTACTCGGCTCCTCCCATCAGGCTTCACTCCCGGAGGCTCGGGGAGGTAACCATCGCGGTGGGGACCGGGTTCTGCGTGCCCGCCGTGGGTTACATCGTTGCCGGTGGAGCGGTTGACGGCGCCTTTCTGCTGTTCTCGGCTCCTCTGGTGCTCTATGGGTTCGTTCTGAGTCTCTGTCTGCAGTTACCTGACCTTGAAAGCGATCAGGCTCTGGGTAAGAAGACGCTTGTGGGGCTGATTGGGAGGCGGCGCTCGTATCTTCTGGTGCTGCTCTCCTCCGTCGCAGCCTCGGCGTGTTACTTCATTCTGCTACCTAAAACAGGGGTCTTCGAGGCGATGCAGTTGGTCTCGCTTGCACCCGTTGGCTCTAGCCTGATTAGCGTCATGTTACTGAATGATAGTCAAGCACATGCGAGGCTGTTCACCAAGGTCAACGTCTCGGCCCTGTTCCTGCTTCTCGTGGGGTTGGATGCTGCTCTGTTATTGGGCTTGAGATGAGGCCCGTTGTATAGAATTATTGAATTATGATATTTGAACCCCGTTTTTCATATAAATTTAAATGGTAAATGAACAGCTTCATTATCATTTAGTGGCGGATTAATTTGACTGTAAAAGTTAGTGTCTATATAGATGGATCGAATATGAGGTTTTGTGGTAAGAATGAAGGATGGAGAATAGATTACAGGAAGTTTAGACCGTTTCTTGTTCAGGGTAGAGCGTTAGTTGACCTAAACTACTATGAGGGAATAAGCAGTATGTCGAGCGTTAAACGGTTTTCAATTTTAACGAGTCTAGGTTACAGTTTGAAACTGTTTCAATATAAGGAGTATGACCAAAGTACGCGGGAGAAAAGGGTTGATACCCAGATCGTTGCGGACTCCATCTACGATGCCTTCACAAAGGAGTTTGATGTCGCCGTCTTATGTTCCGGTGATCAGGACATAGTTCCAGCTGTTGAGTATCTATTGAAATTGGGTAAAAAAGTTGAGGTCGTTGCGTTTAACTCAGGTCTATCTTGGGCATTAAGGGCAACCATTCACATAGGAGCTAAAATAATAGACGTATCCAGAAACAAAGCTGTATTGAGTTTATAATTTATTTTATAGTGGGGTTTGGCGGCAACCATACTCGGTCTTTCTCAAGACCTTTCCGGCATGAGTGAGTCGAATACTCTTCCCACTCATGACACCATTGGCTTGCCGCCAAACTGTTCCAATTATTTCTAAAATTCAGAAGGTATAAGGTTTATGTTTCTTGTGTGGTGAAAGATTCACGTCAGGTCTACTTTTTCAACGTTTTATGGGTGTCCCTTTCTTTTGGGTCTGGACGTTGTCTCCGTCTTTTTAATAGTTGATGAAATTGACACGAAATGGGCACAATTATTCTAAATGGGAAAAATATATTTGACCTAATTGGTGGAAGCCGTCGTGCCGGGCGTCAACGTCGTAAGGCTCCTGAAGGCGCTGAACAACTGGCTAACCTGTTTTAAATCACCCCAAGTAGTAAGATTACTCGATTATCCATGTCGCTTGAAACCAAGGTCCTGAACCACATCGAGTCCCGCAGGGACGAGATCGTGTCCTTCATGCAGACGCTCATCCAGACCCGGAGCGTCACAGGCGAGGAAGCCGAGATCGGCGCACTCATGAAGAAGGAGCTCACCGGCGACGGCCTAACGGTGGACGTCGTCGAGCCCCTCCCCGGCCGCGTCAACATAGTAGCCAAACACAGGGGCGCAGGCGGCGGCCCCAAAGTCATGATGTACAGCCACTATGATGTCGTCCCCGCCGGCGACCTATCCACCTGGAAGCACCCGCCCTTCAGCGGCGACCTCGCGGACGGCTACATCTGGGGCAGGGGAGCCCAGGACAACAAGGTGGCCACATGCGGCCTCACCATGGCGTACCGCACCCTACGCCAGCTAGGCGTCAAGCTGAGGGGCGAGATCGTGTTCACCCACGTCGGCGACGAGGAGCGGGGAGGCCGCTACGGGTTCCAGGAGGTCCTCAACCGCGGCTACGGCGAAGGCGTCGACTACCTCTACTACGCCCACGGAGGCAAACCCGACCAGATCGGCATCGCGGCCAACGGCTCACGCGGCCTAACCCTCACAGTCAGAGGCCGCAGCGCCCACACCGCCCAACTGGAGGACGGACAGAACGCCATAGTGGACGCCGCCACCCTCATAACCGAGCTCCAGAGCCTCGCCGACAAGGTCAACGCCCGCACATACAGCCTACCGGGAACCGACTCCGTCATGAAGTCACGGTTCAGCGTGAACCGCGTCCACGGAGGCGTCGCCAACAACAACGTCCCCGACACCTGCGAGGTATACGTGGACCGCAGGTACACCCCGGGCGAAACCGAGGAACAGGTGGACGCCGAGTACGCAGAAGCCATGGAACGCGCCAAGAAGAAGACCCCCCGCCTCCAGGTCCTGTGCCGGGTCGAGCAGGGCAACCTCGTCTCCGTCGCCCCAGCCGA
>DASWLJ010000345.1:0-7465 GCA_036396185.1 Bathyarchaeia archaeon
GGGGGCAGGAACGCGTCCACCTCCTCCTGATCAGGTACCTCGACGGGCTCCGCCGTGTAGCTCAGCACGTACCCGTCTAGGCCGAAGGACACGGGCAGCCTAACCCTCTCGTCCTCCGCTATCCTGTACGCCATGATGCCCGTGTCGAGAACCTCCTGGTTGTTCTCGCAGTAGAGCTGTATCCAGCCCGTGTCCCTCTGCGCCATCATGTCGCTGTGGTCTGGCCCCATGGTCCTGACGCCCCTGTTGGCGACGGCCATGACGATGGGGGCCCTGTACCTGGCGGTGCCGTGCAGCGCCTCGTGCATGTAGAGCAGGCCGGGGCCCGAGGTGGCCGTGAAGGCCCGCGCACCCGCGATAGAGCCCGCCAGGCAGGCGAGCTGGGCGGTGATCTCCCCCTCCACGTTCACGAACTCGGCCTTCAGCTCGCCCTCGGCCACGAACTCCGAGAGGTACTGGACTATGGTGGTCTGGGGCGTTATGGGGTAAGCGGCTATGAGGTTCGCCCTCGCCAGCTTCACGGCGTAGGCCACGGCCTTGTTCCCCACCATGACTTCTGACTTCATAGATTATTCCTCCTCAAGCTCCATCTTTATTGCGCCCACAGGGCACTCCTCCGCGCAGATGCCGCAGCCCTTGCAGTACGTGTAGTTCACGTCTACGCCGTCTTCGTCAATGCTTATAGCCGTCTCGGGGCAGTATATCCAGCAGCGCTGACACTTGACGCAGACGCCCTTATCCACGACTGGGCGGTGGACGCGCCAGTCGGACACGTCTCTGGAGTACGAGATCAGGGGTTCCTGTGAGTCTTTCACAGTGATTTTCCTCTTGGGCAGTGAGCTTGCGTCCACGGCTTTGGAGACGCCTTCGTACGCCTTCCTCATGGCTAAGATGTTGGACTCCACTATTCTGGCCGGGAACTCCTCCCTGAGGGCCTGTTCAATGTACTTCATCTCTATTATCCCGGTGGCCTTGGCGAAGGCCCCTAGGATAGCTGTGTTCGTTATGGGGCGCCCTAGGGTCTCAAGGGCTATCTTCGTCGCATCCACGGTCGCCACCTTGAATTTGCCTGATAGACCCGTGTCCTTGTAGGAGCCGGGGTGGTTCACGAGGGCCAGTCCTCCCTCCTTCAGCCCCCTAGCCACGTCTACGGATCGGCTCAGGAGGGGATCGAGGACCACTATGATGTCCGGTTCGTGTACGAGATCGCGTTCCCTGATGTGCTCGTCGTCGACCCTGCAGAACGCCACTACCGGCGCCCCACGCCTCTCGGTGCCGTACTGTGGGATGGCCTGCGCGTATCTTCCGCTCAGATACATCGCGGAGGCGAGGATGCGTACGCCGGTCACGGCGCCCTGTCCGCCTCGTCCATGGAACCTGATCTCGATCAATTCAATCGAGTCTCATTTTCCTGTCGGATAATAAGGTTGTCGTTTGACCAGACCCGCACTGCGTGTGTATCTCGGTAAGTGAACGGGCCTACTACTGGTTAAGAGCCCTTATGCGGGCTGTAAAAAACAGGGTTCTCTAAGCTGGGTTCGGCTCTATCTCTATAAGGCCGCTGACCACGTTGTAGTACTCTAGGACGTGCTCGCCCTTCTCGGTGATCATGTAACGCTTCTTGGCGCGCTTGCTGCTCCGTCCAACCAGCTCCTCCTCGATGAGTTCCTGCGATACCAGGCTGTCCAGTATCTCCTTCAGGCTCTTCCAGGAGAGGTTGGCGCTGTACATTATGCGCGTCGGCTTGCGTTCGCCCTGCTTGATCTGGCTCAGGACCTCCACGGATAGCTGGAACTTGGATCTTCTGGCGCTCAAGGTTGAGCTACATTTCCCGGTAGTATATTAATGGATTATCCAACATTGATAGAGAGGCTTAATCAGAACCACAGTAACAGTTTCTACTCAGAGAACAGGGATACATAGCAGACTTCCACGGCGAAAAAAAGGCGAAGGGACCCGTATTTAGGAAGGTCTACTCCGCTTTCAAGGGCTCTTTGTTGGCGCCCTCCTTCTTCTCCAGCTCATCTATGAGCCACTGGATGTTCTCCTCCTTCTCCAGGGTCCATATGACGTCCTCCACCTTCCCCGGTAGAAAGGGGACCAGCGGCCCAAGCATGACGCGGACGGCCATGCCCCCCATGCGGCTCACGGGGTGGGCGGCTCGGAGCACCAGGAGGGCCCCCGTCTCTGCGCCTCTGCCCCTGATGGCCTTGAGGGTCGCGTCCAGTATCTCACGCTCCCTCTCCTCGGTGACGGCGTGGAAAACGGACAGGACTCTCCACCTTCGCCTTAGACTGTGGTGGCCCAGGCTTATATTAGAGACGATAAAAAAAGAGGGGTTGGTGCTACTCTTACCTTCCAAGCAGTGGCCATATGAGCTCGTTGAGGATGTACATGAGTCGCCCGATCATCTGGGTCAGGTACCAGACCAGTTCGCCCGAGAAGTTGGCTCCGAGGCTTACCATCAGGAAGACGCGGCCCACCTTCACGACGTAGCCGAGGGCCCCCTTGTGCTCCTTTGTGAATATGAAGAAGCTGAGGCTCGTCGCGACGCCCACGAAGATGAGTATCGAGTTCAGGACGCATATCGTGCAGCCGCTGCTGGGCGCAGCGAAGAGGTCCACCAGGGTCTGCTTGACTTGGTCGATGATCTGGCCCCTGAGGGTGCCCGCGATCATGAGGCCTGTGCCCACGCCCACTAATAGGTTGGTCGGGTACTTGGCCAACCACGCGACCTCCTTGCTGAGCCTCGTGTAGGCCAGCAGCCCCAGGATCAGCGGGACAGCGAGCAGCAGATTACCCTGAATCATAGGCGTAACCGCGTTCTGCTGAACGTACTGTGTGTTCATGTAGCAGTAGTGGGCCACCGTGGCCCCTATGATGGCGGCCTGGCCGAAGCGGAATACCACATTGTCCTTCCAGAGCATGCTCATGACCGAGACTATGAATAAGGTGCCGATGAGTCCGCCTAGTATGTCAGCCAACTATTTCTCCTCCTTTCTCAGCATCTGAAGGTTGCCGTATATGATGAAGGCGATGAAGGGCAGTATCCCCAGGCTCTTGGAGTCGCTCATGGCGGCCCCAGGCCCCGGGTGCTTGCTCACAACCTCAAGCTCCGTGCCCGCCCCCGACCCGCTGAGGAAGCCCTGCACCTGCGTCGGGTAGTAGGGCGCGGCCATTGGGCCGCAGCAGCCCAGGGTGGTTGCCAGCACCTTGGTGTTGTAGGGGACGACCCACTGCCTCACGGCCCACTCGATGTCCGTGCAGCTGGTGTACTCGTAGATGAGCAGGTCTATGTCGTCCTCGTTGTCTATGTCCCTCATCAGCGGTATCTGGTCTAGGGGCGTCCCATTGATGTCGTTGGGGTAGACGCTCCTTATGCTCTGGGCGAACGCGGTCTGGCCCGCCTCCCCCAGTGGCGAGAACCCAAGGTTGACGTAGTCCACGCCGTACGCGTAGCCGTAGCTCTCAGGCTTCACCATCTTACCCAGGTGTTTGTTGAGGACTATGGGTCCGTCCTCCGTGGTGCTGAAGAATATGATCTTGAGGCGCTTCTCGAAAAGCGTCTTCCAGGTGGCCAGGAACTGTGCCTCCTGCTCGTCCAGTAGCTGGGCCGAAGCCCCGAAGCTCACGGCCACGACAGAGTCCTCAGGCAGGTTCATGATGGCGGTGTAGTAGTCCCTCACAGGCTGGCTGACTATGGTGGGCAGACCAATGGGCCATATCAAGGGTATCGTCATCAGTACGAGGCTGAAAGCCCACATGATGCGGTACTCCCGCGTCAGCTTCAGCAGCCTCTCCTTTGATGTCATCATCCTAGGACACCTCCGTTGTCGTCCTCTCCTTGTTCATCAGCGTCCTGATGCCCACCACTATCGCTGCGAGGGCGGCCGCTATGACGGCCCCCCTGCCGCCCGCAGTGTTGGGTACAAGGAGCACCCACTCGCCGAAGTCCACTATCCACGGCGCCCATGCCTGGAATATGGGGATCTGGCGCAGGGTGTAGATGAGGCCCCCGAACATGAGGGCCGCTGCGTCGATGCTCTCCAGCTTCATGGTGCGGTACGCGCTGCTGGCCAGGGTGAAGAACATGATGGCGTAGATGGTGGCACCCACGTTCTGGTAGATGTGGTAGTAGAGCCACTGGTACTGTGCGCTGTTGATGCCCCCTGTGAAGATGAGGGCAGTCCCGATGAACAGGACGAAGAACACCATGGGCACGACAAGGTAGATGAGGTTACCCGTGGTCTTCTTCCTGCGGTAGTTCATGAGCTGAGCGTACACCATGTAGAAGAGGCCCAGCCAGACGCTGACGGAAGAAATTATGACGGTCCAGGAGCTCAGGGCCCCCTTCCACGACGTGAGGACATCGATCTGCAGGAAGAACGAAAGCAGCATCACCAGGCCTGCTACCGTGATGAGCAGGTTGGGTATCTCCTTTCTAGCGACGTTCGACATTTTCATTCATCTCCTACAGGCTCAACAGCGCCCCCACGTTCTGGCCTATGAGGCCGGCTAGTAGACCCAGCGCCAGCATCAGGTATACGAAGTACTTGCCTATCTCCTCGATGAGTATCCCGCTCAGCATCAACGGGTCTTTGGAGACCTGTGCCGCGGCGGCGTAGATCTCCTCCCCCAGGAACACGTAGTCGCACATCATGGCGAAGGCGTACACCATTATCCAGCGGCCCGTGCCGCCCACGTTCATGCCTCCCATGATGTGGGCCATCTCCAGGCTGATGGGGCAGTCGCTGTAGAAGATGCCTATGCTGAGGTTGAGGCCGACGCCCTCCTCGGCGTAGCTGGCTGTGACTCCCTGGGTCCACGAGAGGGCTCCCCTGCCGTAGTACCGCATGTCGTCTCTCCTGTAGAGGTCGGGTTTGCCTGCGGCCTTGAAGCCGTCTATTACGGTTCCCTCGATGATTGGGATGCTCTCCGTCTGGTAGGGCATGTGCACTATGAGGTGTGCTCCGAGCTCTGCGCACTGCTGGGTTATGTAGCGTAGGAAGGCGAGGGCCACGAGGGTCATGCTAACCAGCGTGCTGTAGAGCTGGCCGCCGGAGGCCCCCATGGCGTAGTGGACTGGCTTGTTCTCCTCCACGCTCTTCCCCACGCCCTCGGTGATGGCGCCCAGGGCGGGTATCTCCCTGAGGAATGGCTTCCAGTTGGGGTCCTTGGTCTTCTCGTAGTAGTAATAGGATGCAGCTGTCATGATGAGTAGCAGTAACATATCCGTGTATGTACCGGTTCTAATCAAAGCAATCTCTCCGATTGCTTGAAGAGTCATTGATTGTTTAAGGATAAATAATAATCGACCATTATAGTCAATTTACGCTAAATATACCGTGGTTACACGTTTCCCCTTGAATAGGCAAGTAAAGTTCATTAGACCGCCGTCTTCGTGGCGGCGCCGTGGTGGGTCAGCCTCGGCCTCACGTTCACTATCATGACCCTGTCCGGGCCCAGGTTACTCTTATCGGCCCTGATGATGGCCTCGCCCGTGTTCAACATGTGTGGCGGCGTCGGGGTGCCCTCCACCACCTGCCTGAGCAGGTTCGAGCTAATGACGTCCGACTTGTGGAATATCTTGATGTCGCTGCCCTTGATGACCTTGGGGTCCACGTCCTCGGGGAAGTGGGTGTCCAGCATGAGCCAGGTCCCGGCGTGCCTCTTCTTCCTGATCAGGTAGTTTATGTAGTCTGTGAAGTCCTTGTCCAGTCCCTTCCGCAGATAGTCGTGGGCCTCGTTGATGACGAAGACGAACTGCTCCCGCTCCGTGCGCTCGTTGTTGAGCAATGCGCTTATGACCAGCATCATGGCGCTGAAGATGTCGTCGGGCTCCATCATGATCTTGCGGAGGTCGAAGACGTTTACGCCCCCCAGTATGAGGTCGCCCACGAAGTCGCCTCCCTCCAGGTAGTCCTCTAGGGTCTCAAGACGCATCATGGCGAAGCCCTTCTGGTTGGGGTTCAGGTCGCTGGCCTCCACCTCCCGCCTAATGGTCTTCAGCCCGAACCCGTCCTCGTACTGGGTCTTCTTTATGATCTGGAACACCTTCTTCACGTACATGCTGCCGCTCTTTTTGCCCAGGCTCAGGACGTGGGGCCAGTCCTCGGCCGTCAACCGGTTCGGCTTTATGCCTATGGGGTACGCCTTGGTGCCGTACTCCTCCTCGAACTTGCCGCGCTCGTTCATGTACACGTAGGGGTCCACGAATATCCTGAAGCTGCGCTCCGTGATGACGCGCCTGGGGCCGACGCCGTACT
Source organism: Bathyarchaeia archaeon (assembly GCA_036396185.1). Lineage (GTDB taxonomy): Archaea > Thermoproteota > Bathyarchaeia > TCS64 > TCS64 > RBG-16-57-9. The sequence goes on from DASWLJ010000345.1 coordinate 6,267, forward strand.
GCTCCCGCAGGGCCTTGACCTCCCCTTCGTTGGTGTTCTCCTCCACGATGCTCCAGAACTCGCTGCGTATGTCCTCCCTGGGCTTGTGGAACACGATGAGGGTCGCTGGTTTGCGGACCTGGCTGATGCCCGTGATGGTCTTGGAAAGCAGCATCTCGCTCACGACGCCGATGGTGTAGCCTTTGCCGCTGCCCTGCTTGCCGCAGACGAAGACTATGTGGGGCTCGTTGAGGTCCACGGCCACCAGCTTGTCGCCTGTGCGGCCCACGACCCCCCACTGCTTCGGCGCCTTCTCTGTGCCTAGATAGATGTCGGGCTCAACCTGGCTCTCCTCGATGATCTCCTCAGCCTGTTCGGGCTCCTCCTCCTTCACAGGCGGGACGGGCTCAGGCTGCTCCTCGGCTTCGGGCTCAGGAGCAGGCGGCGGCTCAGGGACGGGCTCCGGGGTGGGCGCAGCCGGGGCTTCCTCGGCCGGCTGAGCGGGCGCGGGTGTCTCCTGGGCCGGAGGCTCGCCCTGAACCTCCTCCCTCGCCTGCTCCTCCGCGGCCTCCACATTTCCCCGGGCGCTCATCCAGCCCATGAGAGTGATGCGGAGAAGGTAGACTATGACCGCCAGGGGGAACGATACCAGGCACACGTTGAACACCGTGGCGGCGTCCACGAGCCCCAGCAGCGGGTTAAACTGCGCCGGGTACAGGAGGGTGAGGTCGCTGTACAGGAAAGCGTCCAGAGCGACGTGGGCCCACACCCCGATGATTGCGGACGCCACGTAGCGCCTGATATCGCCGTCCTGGCTCAGCCTGACCTTGACCATGTAGGGTTCCGTGTAGCGTCTCAGCATGTGCATGCCGAGGGCGACCGCGAGGGCCAGCAGCGTCCCCAGGGTGAGGCTGTGGTACTGTCCGTGGAGGGGCTGAGGCAGGTTCAGGAGGATGACGATGAGTGGCTCCAGGTCCAGCACGGCGCTGGCCGCCAGCAGCGTGGGCACGTCTAGGAGGGGGTACGCTATGAGGGCTACCAGTAGGGCTGGCCCCAGGTGTAGGAGCGTGAAGGGCATCAGACGCTGTGTTATGGGTCCGCTGTGCATATAAGATCAGGGGATGCTCTCAGGCGGTGAGAGCGGGGAAGCTACTTGCCGTTGGTGAGGTACGCGTGGATGCTGGCTGCCGCCGTCTTCCCGGCTCCCATGGCGCTGATAA
>DASWLJ010000346.1:0-3044 GCA_036396185.1 Bathyarchaeia archaeon
AACCTCTCTCATATACACATCAAAGCCGCGAACCACAAGGGCGTCATACTCTTACAGGGAGTGAAGCCCAGGACGCCTCTGTACACCGCGGCCCAGGATGAGGCAAAGGGGTACCCTTCGCTGTCCCTGACGCCCATACGCTGAAGGGCGGCTACTTGAGGACCCCGGCCACCTCGTCGTCGGAGGCGCCCCTCTGGATGCCCACCACCTCGCCCATGGGAGCCAGGTGGCTCATGTTCACCCGCCGCCTCTTCACGTCAGGGCCGGCCACAAGAACATAGTTGCGGTCGATGACATCCACGATGACGCATTTCCTGCCGGCTTCGCGGCCCCTCAGCTTCACACAGACCCTGCCAACATCGTACGCCGACAAACCATTCACCTGCTGCACAGGTATTCGCTGACCACGTTTTTAAGGATTCTCGCCGTAGCCTCAGCGTCGTACAGACCCGTGTTGAGCACCAGATCGTATATGCTGAGGTCCCCCACGTCGACGCCGTAGAAGTCCCTGAAACGCCTGGACTCGTTCGCCTCCCTGAACCTGGTCTCCTCGTCCACCTCGGAAACGCTGCGACCCTCCCTCTCAGCTATGCGACGCACCCGCTCCGCCAGCGGGCATGTGAGGAAGATCCTCAGGTGGGCCTCCTCCGACATCCAGCCGCTCAGGGTGGCGTCGATGACGACTCCGCCACGAGCCGACTCCTCCCTGGTCCGCCTGTCAAGGTAGTTGTCGAAGTCGCAGTCCCCGGATGCTACCCTGGACATCTCCTCGAGGCTTAGCCCCAGCTCACTGGCGCGCTCCCTGAATATAGTCCCGGCGGACACGTACCTAAGGCCGAACGCCTCAGCGATCATCTTAGCCTGGGTGGTGCGCCCAGAGCCATGTGGCCCCGCCACAGTCACCACGAGTCTACTCGGATCCAATGCTAGTCCTCTGGGTCTATCTCGAAGCTGAGGCCGAACACTCTGTTGAGGATGATGTTGAAGGCGAGGCTGCAGAGCAGGTACCAGCTGATGAAGCTGAACTCCTTGGGAACGTAGGGGAAGTCGAAGGGAAAGTGGGCTATGATGGTGTCCCCGAAGAAGCTGCCAAGCGTCGGCCATATGAGCAGGAGAGGTATGGTGAAGAAGAGGCTCGACTTCATCCTGTCCATGCTCATCTTGCTCTGCTGAGCCATCAGCTCCTGCTGCCTCTTCTGAGCCTTATCCATGCGCCTCTGGTTGCCGCTCTTAGTGGCGTCCATGAGCTCCTGCCTGATCTTGTGGCTCTCAATGGTGAGCTTCCTGTAGGCGTCAAGGTCCATGCTTCGGACGCCTATGACGCTGGTGGCGATGCCCAGAGCAAGAGATATCGCGATGATGGCGAAGGTGGCGTAAGGAGGAGCCTGAAACATGCTCAGCTCAAGTGCGACAACGCTAACGGGAAACATCGTGTCGAATCCTTGTCACAGGTTAGAGAGTTGAGGGTATAAAAGGGTGGTCCTACTCCCCCTCCTGGAGGAGCTGGCAGAACCGTCTCCAGCTGAGGCAGATGGTCTTCGGGTGAGCAGCCTTCGCCTCGTCCAGCTTGGTGACGGCCGTATTGTGGGGCGCGCTCAGCACCTCCCCCGGGTTCGTGTAGGCCAGGTCATTGATCTCCTTCATGGCGTCTATGAACGCGTCCAGTGCCTCCACGGGCTCCGACTCCGTGGGCTCGATCATGAGGGCCTCTGGAACGATCATGGGGAAGTACGTGGTGGGCGCGTGCAGACCATAGTCCAGCAGCTTCTTGCTGACGTAGAGTGCGCTAACCCCCGTGTCGTTCAACATGGGGCCGGCGCTCAGCACGGCCTCGTGCTTCCTGGGCTTCAAGGGGTCGTAGGTGAGCTCGTAACCCTTGGCGTCCTTGAGCTTCCTCGAGATGTAGTTGGCGTTCAGGACAGCCAGTTCGCTGCTCTCCTTGAGGCCCTCACCGCCCATGGACACCATGTAGGTGTAAGCCTTCAACGCCACGTTCACGTTGCCGTGGAACCCGTGGACCTTGCCTATGCTCTTAGGCTTACCCCAGTTGAGCCTGTACTTACCTCCCTTCACCACGATGTCTGGGACGGGCAGGTACTCGGCGAGGATCTTCTTGACACCAACGGGTCCGCTGCCTGGGCCTCCGCCGCCGTGTGGGGTGCTGAAGGTCTTGTGCAGGTTGCTGTGGATGATGTCGAAGCCCATGTCGCCGGGGCGGCACCACCCCATGATCGCGTTCAGGTTGGCGCCGTCGTAGTACATGAGGCCGCCCGCGTCGTGTATGACCTTGCTGATCTCTGTGATCTGGTTCTCGAAGACCCCAATGGTGTTGGGGTTAGTAAGCATGAGCCCAGCCGTCTGCGGACCTACAGCCGCGTTCAACGCGTCCAGATCCACGCAGCCGTCGGAACCACTTGGTATCTCCACGGTCTTGAAGCCGGCCATGTGGGCGGAGGCCGGGTTGGTGCCGTGTGCGCTGTCGGGGATGACGACCTCGGTGCGCTTGTCGAGTTCTCCACGGTCCTTGTGGTAAGCCCTCATCAGCATGATGCCGGTCCACTCGCCGTGGGCGCCAGCAGCGGGCTGAAGCGTGGCGTCGTCCATCCCGGTTATGTCTAGGAAGTACTGCTTCAGGTTGTAGAGTATCTTCAGGATTCCCTGGGCGGAGTCATCGCTCTGCATCGGGTGGACACCAAGTATCTTGGGGTGAGCCGCCAGAACCTCGTTGACCACGGGGTTGTACTTCATCGTGCAGCTGCCCAAGGGGTATATCTTGCCGCTGTTCACACCGTAGTTCATCTGGCTCAAGTGCATGTAGTGGCGGAGCACCTGAATCTCGCTCACCTCGGGCAACCCGGGAGCCTGATTACGCAGAAGGGCCTCCGGGACCATGTCCAGCGGGTCCTCTGAGCCGTTGATCTCCGGCTCAAGTGGGGGCAACTGGTAGCCCACGCGGCCCTCGTTACTCAGCTCGAAGATGAGGGGCTCCACCCAGTCAGCCTGCCTGAACTTCACGACCATCACTCCAGCACCTCCTTCAGAGT
>DASWLJ010000347.1:0-3843 GCA_036396185.1 Bathyarchaeia archaeon
CACCTCTCGGCCAGCAGGCTCTCGGACCAGCTGAACAAGCTGGAGGCGCGGATCGAGGAGTTCTCGGTCCAGATAAGGGAGAGGGAGGAGGAGGTCAAGCGGCTCGAGGAGGAGCGTGGGAGGCTCATCGGCGAGAGGAGCGCCGCCCAGCAGCGGCTCGACGAGTACAACAAGGAGGCCGCTGAGAGGGGCAACACGAGGCTCCCCCTGCTCAAGTCCGACCTCGTAGGCAAGAACACGCTCAGGGACTCGCTGAGCGGGCGGCTTAGGGAGATAGGGCAGAGGAGGACGGCGCTGCAGGGCGCCGCCGCGGAGAAGGGGCAGGAGATCGAGCGCTCCAGAGGTGAGGTGTCCAGCAGAAACTTGAGGCTGGGGGAGCTCAACGACCGCGAGGCTTCACTCACGGCGGGGCTTGAGGAGAAGAGAGCCGAGCTCCAGAGGCTCAACGAGAGCATCACAAACGTCAGGGAGACCGCGGAGCAGAACCAGCGCCTCCTGGAGGAGCTGACGGAGAGCCTGGTGCCCATGCAGGAGAGCCTCAGCGGCGTCGAGACGGAGATCAACAGGCACCTACTCGCCATAGAGGCGGTTAAGGAGCGCATCGGGGGCTTCAGGGAGAAGGAGCAGGGGTTCCTGGAGCGCCGCAGCGGCCTCATGAAGAACATCGAGGATTATGAGGCCCTGAAGGCCGAGGAGGCCAAGAAGCTGGAGGACATGATCCAGACAGTAGAGGACCAGATCCAGCGGCAGAGGACCATCAGGGGCACAATCGAGGGCGCCAACCAGTTGGCTAAGGAGGCCGAGTCCACGATCACGGAGCTCTCGGCCAAGAGGGACCTGTGGCAACACGTGGTCACCGAGGAGAAGGCCCTGGAGAGGATAATGGAGATCGGTGAGGCCGGCGCCATGGAGGGGTACCACGGGCCGCTGCGCTCCCTCATCAAGATCGATCTGCCGCTGCAGAGGGCCGTGGAGAACTCCGCGGACGGCTGGATCAACGCTGTCGTGGTGGACGACCTGGCGACGGCCAAGGAGCACGTGGAGCGCCTCAGGAAGACGAAGCTGGGGATGACCAGGTTCATCCCCCTGGACCAGCTCAGGGAGCCCGCGGAGCTGCCTGAGCTCAAGGTGAAGGGCGTGGTGGGGCCCGTGCCCGGCCTCATAAGGTACGACGAGCTCTACGCCCCCGCCGTCCACCTTCTGTGGGGCGACACTTACCTGGTGGAGGACTCGGAGGCCGCCGAGCAGGTGGTCTCGGAGGGGTACAGGGCCGTGACGAAGGCGGGGGACGTCTATGAGCCCAGCGGCGGGATAATAGGCGGCTTCTACAGGAGGCCGCCCGACTGGAGCAAGCTGATCCCTACGCAGGAGAGCATCGGCAGCCTGTCCACCACGATCAGGGACCTGAGGGGCAGGCTCAAGACGAGGATGAAGGAGCTCCGGGACAGCGGCTTCGACCTGCGCAAGTTCACCCAGTACATGGAGGACAGCCAGGAGCGGGTGAAGCGCATAGAGGAAGAGGTGAAGACCACCCGCGAGAGCATCGAGCGCCTGGACTACAACCTGGGCGCGCTGAGGGAGAGCGTCCAGAAGGCGGAGGCCGAGATAGATAACGAGGGGAAGCTGTGCGCCACACTGCGTGAGCGCAGGCAGAGGACCCTGGACCAGGTGGAGGAGACCAAGGCGAGGACAGGGCAGCTGAGGGAGGTGAAGCTGAGCGACGTGGCCTCCATGGAGCTTGAGAGGAACACCCTGAACCGCGAGGCGGGGCAGATGGAGAGGCAGCTTAGCGACCTCCAGAACGACAAATCCATCCAGGGCGGCTTCGTGGAGCGCATACTGGCTCTGAAGATCAACGATGCTCAGCAGGACATCGCGAGGGCCGCGGAGGAGCAGGCTACCCTGGACGCGGAGGCGGAGCAGATCAAGGGGCAGCTGGCCGAGATCGGGGCCGACATAGAGAGCCTCCAGAAGGCGCTGTCGGAGGTCACCAGCAAGGTGGAGGCCACCAGCGTCGTCTACGAGCAGCACCAGAAGACCCTGAGGCAGCTGGACGGCCAGGTGGAGCAGCTGGGCAGGCGCAGGGCCGAGACGGATAGGCGCATAGGGCAGCTGAGCCTGGACAGGGAGCGTGTGAGGCTGCAGGCCGAGCAGAAGCTGGAGGAGCTGGCCAGGATCGGGTTCAGTGACAGGGTGGACGTCTCGGACCTGGAGCCCGAGCAGGTGGAGAGGCGTCTGAACCAGATCAGGCAGGAGAAGAGGAGCCTGGGCGCCATCAACCAGCTGGCCGTGGAGCACTACGGCGTCACGATGCTGGAGTACAAGCAGAGGAGCACCAGGATCAACGGTATGGAGGAGGAGAAGCAGAGCATCCTCAAGTTCATCGACGAGGTGGAGCATGAGAAGCAGGAGCACTTCATGACGGCCTACAACCAGATCGGTGAGAACTTCAGCGCCATATTCAGCAAGCTGACTGGGGGCGGCGACGGCCGGCTGGAGCTGCAGAGGCCCGAGGACCCGTTCAGCGGGGGCGTGGACCTGTACATCCAGTTCCCGGGGAAGCCCATGAGGCTGGCCAGCGGCGCGTCGGGCGGCGAGCGCAGCGTGGCGGCCATCGCGTACCTGCTGGCCATACAGAGGTTCCTTAAGGCGCCCTTCTACCTGTTCGACGAGATAGACGCCCACCTGGACGACCTGAACACCAGCCGGCTGAGCGAGGTGCTGAAAGAGAGCGCAGCGGACAGCCAGTTCATGATGATCAGCCTGAAGGACGTTATGGTTCACAACGCGGACAGGATATACGGGGTGTTCGCCCAGAACGGGCGGAGCCGGGTGCTGGCGCTGCCCATGAGGGAGGCGAAGGTGGCGGCTTGAGCAGGACAGAGAAGCCGTACTACCTGAGGCAGCCGTGGGACGTGCTGTTCAGGGAGAACAAGCTTGAGAAGGTGTCGCCGTGGAACATCGACCTGGTGCTGCTGTTGGCGACGCTGCTGGAGGAGATGGAGAAGGTGGGCATCGACTTCCGGCTGGCCGGGACGGCCATCCAGAGCAGCGTCCTGATCTATCTGCGTAAGGCGGAGATGCTGATGACTATGCAGGAGCTGTCCCAGCCGGAGGAGCAGGAGGACGTTTACCTGCCGCCTGCGCTGCCCATGCCCTTCAGGTTCGAGCACACCACGACGACGGTCACCGACCTCATCGAGGCCCTTGAGAAGGCGCTGACGGAGAGGAGCGGGAGCCTCAGGCCGAAGCTTCCGATGCTGCCCGCGCCGATACCCGACTTCTTGGACGCGGAGCAGTACCTGCTTGAGATCGAGAGCAGGTCCGACGACCTCTTGGAGGAGATCAGGTGGAGGTGCGGGAGCGGGGGCTCGTTCAGGATAACTGAGCTTGTGGGGGGCCAGGAGTGGATCGAGATAGTGCGCATATTCATGATGCTGCTCTTCTTGGCGCAGAGGCTGAAGATCGAGCTATCGCAGGACGAGGAGGAGCTGGACATACTCATCTCGTTGCCGGAGGCTGTGCCGTGAGCGACGCGCTTTCGAGACAGGAGGTGAAGCTCTGCGGCCTTGAGGCCGCCCTGTACTCGGCGGGGAGGCCCCTTGAGCTGGAGGACCTGAAGTATGTGGTCAGGTCCACGTCCGAGAGGACGGTGAAGAAGCTGGTGGGGCAGCTGGCTCAGAGGTACAGGAGGAGGGGGGGCGCCCTGGAGATCGCCACGCACAGCGACGGCAGGGTCTCTCTGCAGCTTAAGGAGAGCTTCGACGACATGGTTAAGCAGTTCAACCACAGGCCGCTGCTGAGGGTGGGGCCGCTGAAGACGCTGAGCTACGTGGCGTTCCA
>DASWLJ010000348.1:0-5976 GCA_036396185.1 Bathyarchaeia archaeon
TTGTGGAATAAGGTAGAATTGTGACGGTGCCTGTAACGGTTAACGACACGATACTGGTTGAGGTATTCGGGTCTTCGCCGGAGACTAGGATAATCAGCTTCTTCATGGACTTTCCCTTGAACGACTTCATGCAGAAGGAAGTATGCGAGGCCACGGGGCTTAACCCCAGGACAGTCAGCGCCAGACTCACGAAGCTCCACGGGAAAGGGATCATTAAGGAAACCCGGAAGGTCGGTAAGGCCACGTTCTACCAGCTCAACAGAGAGGACCACGTAGTCGGTAAAATCGACGACCTGATCAAAACCATTTCGATGGGCATAGCTTTAAAAGAACAGAAGATGGAGACTCGGGCCATAGAGATAACCACGAGATCTTTTTCCGCAGAAAAATCTCTTAATAAACCGTACATAAAACCAGGTAGTAATGATGTGCTAAAATAACTCAAAAATTAAAATTTGTGCTATGTTGATCTTCAGTAGATTATTTTCACTTCATTCCTTTGCGACAGCGTTCCTGTTTGTGTGGGAGCTCATGGGCTGCTCGCATGATATCTCGACCATTGATCCCTTGCTGGACAAGTATACGAGGGCAGTTATCCGTTAGACTCGGTTTAATACGGGTAAGCCACTCTTCATTCATGGTTCTCAGGATCGGGCACAGGGGCGCGGCGGGCTACGAGTCGGAGAACACTCTCCGCGGGTTCGAGAGGGCGGTCCAGCTTGGCGCCGACATGGTGGAGCTGGACGTCCACCTGTGCGCCTCGGGGGAACTTGTCGTGATCCACGACGACACCGTGGACAGGACCACGGACGGGTCGGGCAGCGTCGGAGGCATGACCCTGGGCGAGCTAAGGGCCCTGGACGCGGGGAAGGGGGAGAAGATACCCACCCTCGACGAGGTCTTCGCTGCTCTCCAGGGCAGGGTCGCCGTGGACGTGGAGTTGAAGGGCCTGGGGACCGCCGAGCCCGTGTACGAGCTGGTGGACGGGCTGGTCAGACGCCGCAGATGGGCTCTCAGCAAGGTACTCGTCACGTCATTCGACTGGGGGATGCTGGAGGAGCTGCGCGGCCTCTCTGACAGGATCAGGCTCGGGTCCCTCATACACCGCGAGCCGTTCAGGGCGCTCAGGTTCGCCTCCGAGATCAGGGCGTACTCGGTGAACCCCTTCCACGAGTCCATGGACGCGGGGTACGTGAGGGAAGCCCACAGGCTGGGCCTCGCCGTCTACCCGTGGACCGTGAACGAGGCCGCGGACATAGAGCGGGTGAAGGGGCTGGGCGTGGACGGCGTCATATCCGACTACCCCGACAGGGTCTAGCGCTGAGGTTTTAAGCCATGAGCCCACCAAGATGGTGATAACCAATGGTTCTACCAGTGAAGGTCTTCGAGGTCCGCGGCCTCGCCGGCGACCCACGGGACAGGCTGGCTGGCTGGAGGGAGACGGAGCAGGTGGAGGGCGAGGAGCTCCAGCTCGTCACCGAGGTCCTGGACCTTGAGACGGTGGAGGACACGGTCACAGGCGTATTCGCCCGCGACTTCATCAGGGACCGCAGCTACAGGCGCAAGGTTCGCAGCGCCCCCGAGACCGAGGAGGCCAGGTTCTGGATCGTGCCCCACGGGCAGAAGCGGTTCCTGGTGGTGATGGCGCCCAGCGTGGCCAGGGGCGTCAAGAAGATGCTGAGCAACCACGTGGCCGTGCGGCTGGGTCAGATACTGAACGCCGACGTGCGCGAGTCCCGGATCACCTCGGAGACCCTGCAGAAGCTACATGAGGCTAACCCCAGGGCCACCAACCTCATCTGGTTCGACCAGGTGGACATCCCCGGCGTCAACAAGCTGTGCCTCTCAGGAGAGGGCCTGGCCGACACCACCCTGTACAAGGACTACATGGGCCACGGCATGATCTGGTACGTGGTGTACACGGGGCAGAGGAGCGGCTACACGGTGGGTATCACCAGGAACGCGGTGGTCACCAACTTCAGCAAGAGCACCGAGGACGAGTTCCTCAAGTTCGTACGGGAAGAGATACTGAGGCTCATAGAGTAGCCCACAGCCTTATTTTTCCTCGATGACCCTTCAATGTGAGCCACCTTGAGGTTCAGCGTCACCTCGGACATGTTCAACTACAGCTTCAAGCCGGGGACGGCTGAGAAGCTGAGCCTGTTCAGGGAGCACGGCTTCGAGTACCTCCACTGGTGCGACAACTGGAACGACGACGTAGCCTACACCAGGGAAGAGATGAAGCACTACGCGGGGCTCATCGCGGACGCGGGGCTCACGTGCCTCGACGTCCACGGCACCGCGACCCAGACGGCGAGAATCGACTCGGCGGACGATCGGGCTCACAGACAGTACGTGAAGCTCCTGCGGAACAGGGTGGAGTTCTGCTCAGAGGTAGGCGGCGACTCCGTGGTGGTGCACCCTCCCCACTACCATGAGCCCGACCTGGAGACGCGGCTGAACAGGGCCTCAGAGGCGCTGCACCAAGTCAAGAAGCTGTGCGCGGAGAACGGCGTCAAGCTGGCCCTGGAGAACTGCTACAGGGACGACCACATGGTGCTTCAGCGCCTCCTCGACGAGTACCCCCCGGAGCTCCTAGGATTCTGCTACGACTCGGGCCACGCCAACATCCACAGGAACCTTCCTCAGCTGAAGGGGTTCAGGGGCAGGCTTGTCGTCACCCACCTCCACGACAACCGTGGCGACGCTGACAGCCACCAGCCCCCCGGGTGGGGCACCGTGGACTGGGCGGGTGTTATGGACTGGCTCTCGGGCTACGGGAAGCCCCTCAACCTGGAGGTCACACATAGCCCCGAGCACTACTCTGGAACCATGCGGGGGTTCCTAGAGGCGACGGTGGGGTCCCTGACGCTTCTCGCTAGAACTTGAGTCTTGAAGTCGTACTCCCTGAGCTTCTTGATGATGTTCTGGCGGAGCACCCTGAGCCTATCCTCGTGGAGCTTGAGGCAGTCCAGAGCCTCCTTCAGGTCCTCCACGTTGTCCTCGGTGACCTCCTTGTCCACCAGCATGTCCGAGAGCCTCAGGGCCGGGCACTCGTGGCTCAGTATCTCAAAGTCTTTTGCAGTGAACATCGTGAACCAAATCAAGGTGAGCCATTTTAAACTTTACCCAGCCCCTCTCTATCCTCCGCCTCTATATTCCGCCAAGCCAGTAGCTCACCGAGAAGTAAGCCAGGGTGTACACCGCTAGGAACCCGGCGTACGGCAGCGTGTCGTGCATTATGGCGAAGAACAGCCCCATGGCGCACAGTATGCCTAGGAGCGCCTCTATCCCGCTGAACCTCTTCAGCGACCCGTAGCTGCGCCGGCCCAGGCTCACAAGCCGCCCCTTCACGTCGTACTTGGGCACCCTCTCGAAGACGCCTCCCTCCTGGAACACGCCCTCCATGATGTTGACGGCGCATACGGCTGATATGCCGTGGCCGACCAGAGCCAGGAGCCCGATGTAGGGGAGCTTGGACCCGAAGCTGATGCCCTGCCTGCTCAGCGCCGTGTAGTAGTAGACGCCCGTGCAGAGGGTGCAGACCGTGAACATGACCCCGAACCTGGGGTCAGCGATGACCCTCCCGAAAAGGGTGCGTGGCAGCAGACCCGTGAGGAACACGGCGTCGTAGGAGAGGAGCACCACCCCCATGAGCACCGTCATGAACATGAGGAGGCTTATGGAGTAGTTGGTGAGCTGCATGGTGGCCTGGAACTTCTGGAAGAGGCTCATCAGCGAGGACGAGTAGACCCTGCCTAGGAGCTTCCGGGCGCACTGTATGCTGCCCTTGGCCCACCTGGCCTGCTGCACCCTGAACGCGGACAGGTCAGTGGGGAGCACCCCGGGCACCACCACGTCCCTGAGGTAGATACCCCTGTACCCCGCCAGCTGCACCCTTACGGCGAGGTCCATGTCCTCACTCATCGTGTCCCAGCTCCAGCCCCCCGCCGCCTCGATAGCCCTAGCCCTGAAGACTCCGGCCGAGCCGTTGAAGCTCATGAGGAACCCCAGGGCGTACCTGCCCGCCTGGTCCACCATGTGGTGGCCGTCCAGGGCCACCGCGAAGGCCTGGGTGAACTTGTTGAGCCCCCGGTTAAGGTGGCCCCACCGCGCCTGGACGAAGCCCACCCCGCGGTCGGCCTCCAGGTGTGGTATGGTGCGCTCCAGGTAGTCGGGCCCCGGCAGGAAGTCGGCGTCGAAGACGGCCACGTACTCTCCACTGATCTGTCTGAAGGCGTTCCACAGGGCCCCGGCCTTGTAGCCCAGGCGGCCCGCCCTCCTGACGGCCCTGATGTTGAACCCCTTGGCCCTGTACCACTCCACGGCCGAGTCCACTATGTCCCTGGTCTCGTCGGTGCTGTCATCCAGAACCTGCACCTCAAGCCTGTCCCTGGGCCACCTGAAGGCGCAGACGGCGTTTATGAGCCCCTCCACGATGGACCCCTCGTTGTAGACGGGGAGCTGCACCGTCACCGCGGGGTACCGCCTGAGAGGCTTTTCCTCCGGGCTCCTGTACCGGGACGCCCCGTAGGCAAGGAGCAGGCAGTTGTAGCCGAACGGGAGCAGTAGGAAGCTGAACATGAAGTAGAGGAAGACCACTAGCTCACCGATCACCGCAACGTGCCCCCTGTTTCTATTCGGGAACCCAGAATAAAGGTGTTCCCAAACCCCATAAACATGATGGCCCACATTGATCCATGGCTAACAGAGCAGCGGAGGACAGGTTCCTCAGGGAGGTGGACCGGCTTGAGCAGTACATGGTCAACCACATTCAGGGCCTGGTCAGGATACACAGCGAGAACCCGCCCGGGGACGAGTCCGAGGTGGCCAGCTACGTGGCCGAGGCCCTCGCATCCCTTGGCGTTGACGTGGAGCACGTGGAGCCTGAGCCCGGCCGCGTCAACACCCTCGGGACCCTGAGGGGGTCCGGCGGAGGCGCGGGGCTCCTCTGGAACGGCCACGTGGACACGGTGCCCCTGGGCAACCCTGACAACTGGACCGTGGACCCGCTGGGCGGGGAGGTCAAGGACGGCAGGGTCTGGGGCAGGGGCAGCGGAGATATGAAGGGAGCCGTGGCCGCAGCCATCACCGCAGTCAAGGCCCTCCAGGACGCAGGAATCAGCCTCCGCGGCGACCTTCACATCCACGCCGTGGCGGACGAGGAGTTATTCGGCCGCAGCGGAACCAAGTACCTCTGCGAACACGGCTACGTCCGAGGCGTAGACGCGGCCATAGTGGGCGAGTCATCCACCCGGGACGGCAGGATCATGGCGAGGCCCGCCGTCAGAGGCCGCACCCTGGTCAGACTCCGCGCCAAGGGCAGGTCCGCACACAGCAGCAGGCCCAACCTGGGCGTCAACGCGGTCCTGAAGATGAGCAAGGTGCTCCTGGCCATCGAGGGAGCCGAGTTCAGGTTCCCCCGCCACGGGCTACTACCGGACCCAACCATAGCTCCGGGCACCACCATCAGGGGTGGAACCAAGGACAACATGATCCCTGAGGAGTGCGAGGCGCTGTGCGACGTCCGCACCGTCCCCGGGATGAGCCCGGAGGGCGTCGTCGAGGACATCAGGGCCATCGTCCGCGTGCTGGTGTCCAGGGACCCCGACCTCAACGTGGAGGTCACCGCGCCCCTCAGTAAGCCACCCAGCGAGATACCCGTCACGGGCTCCCTCTACAGGGCCGCTGCTGAGGCCACGAGGCGCGTCGCGGGCTACGACCTCGAGCCCCTGGGGGCTGAGGGCAGCAACGACACCAGCTACCTCACCGCCGTCGCCGGCGTCCCCGCCATGGCCTTCGGCCCGGGAGGCGGCAACGCCCACGCCCCGGACGAGTGGGCCGACGTGCGCACCCACCTGGACTTCGCCAAGATATACGGGCTCATGATGATGAGCCTCTGCGGCGTGGAGTAGCCCCACGTTTTTAAGGCGTGCAGAGGACTCTAGCACATGGTCGACGAGGTGGACGAGCGCA
>DASWLJ010000349.1:0-4367 GCA_036396185.1 Bathyarchaeia archaeon
CCCAGAGCGGGACCGCATGCGACGGTGTGCGAGGGTTCAACCATCTGCTGTGTTTCACCTGTGTCACCCTCCCTCAGGGTTCTACCGTAGGACCTTCGGACCTCCACGTGGAAGCCGTCTCGGTGCACATCTACGGTGCACCAGCCCAGCTTGGCGGCGTCGTTCCGCCCGTACTCGTCGGCAGGCTCGACGCGGAACATCTCCGAGTAGTCCTGCCTGATGAAACACGTGGAGAACAGGTTATAGATCCTCGTGGCTCCGTGGGTGTTGTAGCCGAACTGGTGGACGTGGCCCGCGAAGAGGACCTCTACCGCGTACTCCTCCAGCAGGCCGAGGAGCCACGACCTGGCGGGCTCATCCATGTTGTCGTAGTTGCTGGGCTCACGTGGCTCAACGATGAAGGGCGGGTAGTGGCTGAACATGTGAACGCGTCTGCCTCTGTGCTTTTCCAGGTCGGCCTCCAGCCAGCGCGTCTGCTCGTCCTCCTCGGGCAGACCCGAGTTGAGGATGGATGAGTTGAGGAGGACGAAGTGGACTCCGCCGCAGTCGAAGGAACGGTAGGACGCCCCGAACCATTTCCTGTACACGTCCAGGCCGTGCTGATCCACGGTGAACGATGGGACATGGGGGCTATGTTTGTCTCCCACGTCGTGGTTTCCGGGCAGCAGGTAGATCGGGGCGTCCAGCGATTTGAAGAGGCTGTCAGCTACCTGGGCCGCCGCGGCGTATGATGGCTGGTGTGGCACCGGGTGGACGATGTCCCCCAGGTGCAACACTAGGTCCGACCTGGATTTATTTACCTGGTCTATGATCCAGCGCGCTCTATCATTGGTCATGAGGTTGGTGGCCCACGGTGAGCTGCTCTTCCCGCCGGGGCGCAGGTGGGTGTCCGATATTATGGCGTACCTGAAGAGTGGTTCATCCTTCGAGTCGGGGGACATTGCATTCTCTAGGCGTCTGTGCCTGCTTAAATGAAACGGTCTAGGGTCATCAAACCTGTTGGCTCCTGGATGTTGGGCGTGTGCACCCGGTTTTAGGATGCATAGACTGAATACATTTATTATGCTGCGCCGTGTCGCATATTTGGTGAAACGTTTGGCGAGGGATTGTTTTCCCGGACGCGGTTTCGGATCGCGAGACGTTATCCCAGCTCATTGAAGTCGAGGGCCACCTCATCGACTCCATGATCCTCACCAAGATACTGGACGAGATAATGGATCAGCAGGGAGACTTTGAGTTCCTCGAGTTCAAGGTCGGGAAAAAGAAGTTCGACTACAGCTCCGCCACGATCAAGGTCATGGGCAGGAGCCAGAAACACCTAAGCTCCATACTTGGGGAGGTTTATAGACTCGGAGCCACCTCACCCGAGACGCCGGAGGCGACGTACGCCCCCGCGCCCAGGGATAGGGTTCTACCGGACGACTTCTACTCCACCTCAAACCACCCTACGTCCGTCTACATGGGCGGCGGATGGGTGGAGGTGGAGGACCTCATGATGGACAAGCAGATAGTCGTGGAGCCCGAGAAACGCCGCGCAGTCTGCAGACCCATCGGGCAGGTGAAGGAATGCGATCTGGTGGTCACAGGTGAGAAGGGGATACGGATCAGGCCCCCTGAGAGGCCGCGGGAGGGCGTAGGAGTCTTCGAGTTCATGTCCAGCGACGTGTCCCCCGAGAAGCCGTCGACGACCATCATCAGGGAGGTGGCTAAGGACCTGCGGAGAACCAGGGAGGACGGCGGCAAGATCGTCGTCGTGGCGGGCCCCGCCGTGATCCACACAGGAGGCGCCCCCTACCTGGCCAAGATGGTTGAGCTCGGCTACGTCGACGCTCTGCTGTCGGGTAACGCGCTGGCCGTCCACGACGTGGAGTACGCACTGTACGGGACCTCCCTCGGGGTGACCCTCGACAGGAGGGTTAAGAGGAGGGAGCCGCGGAACCACATAGCAGCGATAAACGAGGTGATGAAGGCCGGGAGCCTGAAGGCCCTCGTAGAATGCGGGGAACTCTGTAAAGGCATCTTCTATCAACTCATTGATAAAGGCGTCCCGTACGTCCTGGCGGGATCCATCAGGGACGACGGGCCGATACCCGACGTAATAGTGAACTCGTCGGAGGCCCAGGCCCGCTACAGGGAGGCTGTCAGGGACGCCGACTTCGTGGTCATGCTGGCGTCGACCCTCCACTCCATAGCGGTGGGCAACATGCTCTCCTCCAGGGTGAAGATCGTCTGCGTGGACATCAACCCCGCCGTGGTTACGAAGCTGAGCGACAGGGGGACGAGCCAAGCGGTGGGAATAGTGTCGGACGTGGGAGCCTTCCTTCCGCTGCTCGTCAACGAGCTAAGCGTCGCCAAGGCTTCACCTGACAACGATTAACTCTTTATCATACCTCTGAAAACTATTGAGCCAAACGTCTGTTGACGGCGCTAGATAAAATTCTAAGCTTGTGAGTATAATGTTAGTGGAGGCGTCTGCTACCACGGGGCACGCCTATGGGACGTGTACAAGTTGGTGACTGAGAGGAGGAGGATTCAGGTAATCGATCTTGGTCCAGCTAGGTCGGTGGATGGAGTCATAGACGAGCTTGCCCTCGATGAGCCGGTCTGCATCTTCGTAAACGGAGAGTACCTTGTGACGCTGATTGCGACCCCGGAGATGAGGAAGGAGCTGGCGGTGGGGTACCTGCTCAGCGGAGGAGTCATCGACTCCGTGGAGGAGATAGTGTCGATAGAGACCAAGGAGAACGATGTGTTGGTCGATACGTCACGAGAGATCGACCTCAGGGAGGCGACGGCTAACGTGATGAACCTCATAGTGACTGCGTGCAGCGCGAGCCCCAAGATGAAAGCCGCCCCACAGCTCCCCAGGGTCGAGTCGAGCGTGAGGGTGAGGGCCGACGACTTGAAGAAGATGATGGCCAGACTCAACAGGGTGAGCAGAGTACACATGAGGACCAGGGGAACCCACGCCGCCATGCTCTGCAGCGCGGACGGTGAGACCCTGGCATTCGCTGAGGACGTGGGCAGACACAACGCGCTGGACAAGGTGATCGGAGCGTACACGCTCAGGGGCGGCGACACGGGGGGCTGCGTGCTGCTGAGCACGGGCAGGCAGTCGGGGGAGATGGTTCAGAAGGCGGGTAGAGCCCGGGTCCCTGTGGTGGCCAGCCTGACGGTCCCACTCATATCAGGCGTCAGGCTCGCGGAGGCAGCCGGCGTCACCCTAGCCTCCCTGAGCGCAGGGAGACTGAAGGTGTACACCTGCCCAGAGAGAATAATGGTGTAAGGAGGGGCAGCCTACCTGAGCGACGCCATCAGGGCGAACAGCTCAGAGAGCTTGGAGGACCTGGCCCTCTTCAGGCTGACGTCCAGCTTGCTCACAGGCACATACCTTATGGCCTCGGCGTAGCAGTGCTTCACGCACTCAGGGTCGCCCCCGCACAGGTCGCACTTCGAGGCCACGCTAGTCACCGGGTCCACGCTCACCCCGCCCACGGGGCAGACCATGCTGCACACCCTGCAGCCGACGCACGCCTTCTCGTCCACCAGTAAGGCGCCGGTTCCTGGGTCCCGGGAGATGGCGTTTGTTGGGCAGACCTCCATGCAGAGGGGCGTCGAGCACTGCTGGCACACCATGGGTATGAAGTTGTGGTACTCTCCACGCTTCTCGTACCTGATGACCTTGATCCTGGACCTAGCCGGGTCGGCCCTGCCAGTGTTCCTCAAGCTGCACACAGCCTCGCAGGTCCTGCACCCCGTGCACTTCTCCATGTCCACCTGTAAAACCTTCTCCATGGCTACACCTCCTTCACGGCCTTCTCCGAGGCCAGCTTCTTCACCTTCTTAAGCTCCTTGGCTACGTCGGCCAACCCGAGCCTGGAGAGGGTTGACTCCCTCTGCATACCGGTCCCAGGGTCCCACCCCCTAAGCGTGTAGTACTCGTCCTTCATCTTCTCGAACAGGCCCCTGTCCAGCACCCTGCCGGCCTGCGCGCCGTCCGGGATAGGGGTCTTAAAGAAGAAGTCGGGTAGGGTCTCCATGGCCTTGGTGCGCCCATCCCTGATGACTATGGCCCGCTCCAGGTTGCACACCCTCTCGCCGTACGTGAACAGCGCAGCCTCGTCCACGTCCACGCCTGTGGCCGCCTTGAACCTGTCTGCTGCGAACTGGTATGAGGTGTCCCCGAACTGGGAGCCGGGGGCCCCCGTCCGGCCGGGGCGGATCATGGTGGTGCAGTAGCCGAGGGAGTCGGCTATGGCCGCGCCGTTCATCTCGTAGATGAGGGCCGCGGGCTTCCCCTCGTACTCCGTGGCCATGATGGCCTTCTCGGTGCCGAACATCTTCCTGCTCCACTCGTAGCTGGCGTC
>DASWLJ010000350.1:0-8053 GCA_036396185.1 Bathyarchaeia archaeon
AGAAATCTTCAGTGACATACGGGGAAAGAATATCCGAGGAAGTGAAAAAGGTTAGTAGGGGTCCTCCACGACCCTGTGCTTCAGCACCCCTATGGGCTGTATCTCGCACTCCAGGACGTCCCCCACCTTGAGGAACCCGTCGGGCCAGCTGTGGGCCACCCCGGCGACGGTGCCGGTGGCTATCACGTCCCCCGGCATAAGGGTGGTCCCGTTGCTCAGGTACTCTATGAGCCTGGGTATCCTGATGATCATGTGCTCCAGGGTGTTGTTCTGCCTGGTCTGGCCGTTCACCCTGGTCTGGAGCCTCAGCGGCGGATCGTATGGGTCCTGCACCTCGTCCCTGGTGACTATGCATGGCCCCATGGGCGCCGCATTATCCATCCCCTTCCCCTTGGTCCAGTTGATGTCCGTCTTGAAGAGCCTGAAGTCCACGTCCTGGGGGTACCCCTGGTCGCGGAAGCTCACATCTATGAGCACGGTGTACCCGGCTATGTGGCGGTATGCCTCCTCCTTGGGTATGTACTTGCCCTTCTTGCCGATGACCGCGGCAAGCTCGCACTCGTAGTCCAGCTTCTCGGTGGCCCTGTGCTTGATCACAGGGTCATTCGGCCCCACCACGAGGCTGGGCGGCTTCTGGAATACGTCGGGCACGTTCAGCTTGAGGCTCTTGAGGCGGTCGATCTCCCTCTGCCTCTCCTTGGGGTCCTTGATGCGCTCCGTGGCGTGGTCGTAGTAGTTCACCGCGACGCAGTACAGCTTACCCGGCCTGGGCACCGGCGCAAGCAGCCTCGCCTCGTTCAATGTGAGCACTATCTTCTCGCCGCCCAGGCCCCTCACGTTGGGGTTCTTCACGGCGTACTCCATGGCCTTCCTCGCGGCGGCCATGGACTCGTCGCCTCCCTCGAGGAGCCAAACCATGCCGCCCGGGATCAGGGCGTCCGCCATCCTCCTCGCATGCTCGGGTCCCCTCTCCTCAGACAGTATGAGGGCGTACGCGGAGTTGAGGTCGATGACCCGTTCGCCCAGGAGGGCCCCGACGCGCACCTCCGTGTGGACTCTGAAAGTAACCAGCTTCATGTCAATCGTCTCTACTTGAAACGCGGAGCTATAAAAGATTGAGAGGTCCTAGGGTGCCACCGGGTAGCCTTTGTCCACACAGGCGGTTATGCCCGCACTCATGTGGTAAACCTTCTCGAAGCCAGCATCGCCCATGAATGCTCGCGCGGCCACCTACGAACCTATGTTCTCGTCGGTGTCGGCGCGGCGGCCTCCGCCTGCCTCTCCACGCGCTCGCCTTCACCGTCCTTGGGCTGAGGCAACCTAACAGTGAACGTGGTGCCCTTCCCCACCTTGGATTCAACGGTTATGGTTCCGCCGTGGGCGTCCACCGCCTTCTTGGAGTAGGCCAGGCCCAGGCCTAGGCCCCTCTTCTTGGTGGTCTTGAATGTCTGGAACAGGTTGGGCATCAAGTCCTCAGGGATGCCCACACCCGTGTCCGTGACCATTATCACTAGGTACCCATCGACTCTATCGGCCTTCACGGTGACGGTGCCTGGGCCGTTGATGGCCTCGCACGCGTTCCTGATGAGGTTATCCAGTATCCTCCTGATCTTCACGGGGTCCACGTGGGCCCACGTGGCGCCGAGCTCGACGCTCACCTGGACCTCGGGCGGCGGGTAAGCCTCGCTCACGGCGAGCCTTATCATCTCCCCCACGTCTATAGGCTCCACGTCGAGGGGCGCGTCCATGGTGGCGCTCCTAAGGTCCTCTATTATCCTCACGGCGTACTGGACCGAGTTCTTGATTGTGTCCAGCAGCTCCCTGCTCCTCTCCGGGTTCCTCTGTAAGAGGTACACGGCGTTGCTGATGTTCTGGAGCGGCCCCCTCAGGTCGTGGCCAACCATTGAAGCCACCTGGCTCACCGCGATGGTCCGCTCCGCGTCGATGAGGAGCCTGTTCCTCTCCTTCACCGTGTCCTCCAGCTGCCTGCTGTACGTCTTGAGGTCCTTCACCATCTGCTCAAGCCTCTGGGTGTACCCCTTGAGGCCCCTCTCCACGACTTTCTGCTCAGTGATGTCAGTGAGCTTACCGTCGAAGTAGGCGAGCCCCTCCATGTCATACTTCTGGGTGGCCCTGTCCCTCACCCATATCCATGAGCCGTCCCTCCGCTGAACCCTGTACTCCACATCGAAGGGCGTACCCTCGTCTACGTAGGCTCTCACGGCCTCGGCCACCCTCCCCTGGTCCTCGTGGTAGATGAGGCTGCGCCAGAACCGGGCGTCGGGCTTGGTGATCTCCTCGGCCGAGTAGTCCATCATCCTCTGGACGTTGGGGCTGATGAACACTATCCCCCCCTCCCTGTCGGCTATGTAGAAGGTATCGGGGATATAGTCGACCAGGAGCTGCAGGTTCCTCTCGCTCTCCTCGAGCTCCCTCTGGAACCGCTTGCTCTCGGAGATGTCCGTGGCTATGAGGCCTAGGCCATCGCCTACCTTGAAGAGTCTCAGGGTTATGTGCCTGCCCTGGTCCTCCTGGTGCGGGATCAGGTCCTCGTATGTGTAGGGCTCCCCCGTCTCCAGGACCTCCCTGAACTTGCGGAGCCTCTCGGTCTCCTCTATTCCGGGCTCCGCCTCGACCAGCGGCCTACCTATAACCTGGTCCCTGGTCTTGCCCCAGAACCTCAGTATCTTGTCGTTGACCTCGAGGACCTTCAGGTACTCGTCCGTGACCACGATCATGTCCGTGGCCGAGTCTATGAAGTTGGCCAGCCGCTCGCGGCTGTCCCTGAGCTGCTCCTCCGCCCTGACTCTCTCAGTGATGTCCCTGGCCAGGGCTTCGAAGCCCATGAGCTTCCTGTTCTCCATGATCGGGGACAGGTTGGTCTCGAACCAGAGGGTTTCACCCGTCCCCGTCTTCCACTGGTGTGTCAGCTTGAGCTCTCTCTGCCCCTTTCTTATGGCCTCCAGGGCCTCCGTTTCGAACCTCTTGTACTCTTCCAGGCTTATTCTGCCCGGTATGATGGCCTCAAAAGGTATAGGGGTCTTCAGCGGCTCCCCGTAGAGTGCTTGGAATGCCGGGTTGTACCTCGTTATGCCCACGCCGAGCTCTATCCTGAAGATGGCGTCCGAGCTGTTGTCGGCCATCCAGGCCAGCTCGCTCTCCCACTCCACGTTCCTCTTCTTGGTGCGCTGGCTCTCGACGCCGCTTCGTATCCGCCTCGCGAGAACCCTGTAGTGGCCTGGGTTCAGCTCCTTGCGAAGGTAGTCGTTGACGCCCGCCGAGAACGCTGCCCCTGCGACCTCCTCGCTCCCGTGGCCCGTGTATATGACTATGTATATGTCGCTTATCTTCCGTACACGGACAGCCAGCTCGACGCCGTCCATCTCGGGCATCCTGTAGTCTATGACGAGGCACTCGAAGCCGCCGCCCTGGATTAGGCTGAGGGCCTCCTCGCTGTCGCTAACCGAGGTGACCTTCAGAGACGGGTCAGCCTGCTCCAGGAACAGCTTCGTGAAGACCCTCTGGTCCTCCTCGTCGTCCACGTGTAATACGTCTATGGTTACGTCCTGCGTCCGGGCGAACTCCAATCCAACGCTTTTTTACTAAAGGTAAGTATATGACAGTTCTAGGCTGTGGCCTATATATTAGAGATACAGAACAGTGTTCCCCTCAAGGGGGGCTCCTGATTCTGGCCGTCATAAGATTCGTCGCCCCGCCTACGGAGGGCCGCGGAAAAAGGGTTAGCGTCTTACCCTGAGGACGCTGAAGCCTCTGCGCAGGCCCTTGATGGCGTGGGTCAGCGTCTCGGCTAGGTTGCGCAGGTCCTCGAGGCTGAGCACCTCCACGGGGCTGTGGCTGTACCTCCTCGGGATGCTGAAGGCGACGGCCGGGACTCCGGACCCGGTCTGCTGGATGGCCGAGGCGTCGGTCCCCCCGTGCATGAACCCGGTCTGGTACGGTATCCCGTTCGCCTCTGCTGCCTCCATGAGCCACATCCTCACCACCTGGCTCCCCACCCTGAAGCCTCCGCTGCCGATCTCCCCCATCTGGAGGCACGGGCCCCCGCCCACCTCGTAGACCATGTCCCTCATGTTCACGTCGGGCTGCCACCCCGCGGGGCACGTGTCCACGGCTACGGCCATGTCCACGTCCAGATCGTAGGCCGCGACGGCTGCGCCCCTGAGGCCGATCTCCTCCTCAACGGTGCCGATGTAGTAGACGGTGGCCTGCGCAGGCTTCATTCTGAGGCTCCTGGCGACGGTGATGATGGCGGCCAGGCCGGCCCTGTCGTCTGCAGCCGTTGTGGCTACCAGGCCGTTGCCCAGCTCCACGGGGCCCGTGTTCCACACTATGGGTGTGCCTATCCGGACGCCTCTCTCCGCGCACTCCTCGGCGCTCCTGGCGCCTATGTCGATGTACATCTCCTCGATGGGGGGTACCTGGTGGGCTTCCTCGGGCCTGGTTATGTGGCCGGGTTTCAGCCCCACGACGCCGACTATTGGGCCCTCCTCTGTGAGTAGCTTGACTTGGTGGCCCTGGATGCTCCTGTCCACGGCTCCGCCCAGCTTCCTGAACCTGATAAATCCTTTAGGGTCGATGCTGAACACCACGAAGCCCACCTGGTCCATGTGCGCCGCGAGAGCCACCTTGGGCGCCTCGGGGTCGGTGCCCCTCTGCACCCCCACCACGTTGCCGCGGGGCGTCTGGTAGACCTCGTCGCATACGGGCTCCAGCTCCTCCATTAGGCGCCTCATCATGGGCTCCTCGAAGCCGCTGGGGCTCCCTACCTCCAGGAGGCTGAAGAACAGGCTCTTGAGTTCCTCGTACATTCCCTGTTACTGGGCCTTGGTTGAAGAAATGTTTTCTGGTTAGATCTCTATCATGTCTTTGCTGGCCTTAGCCCTCCCCTTCTCAGGGTTGACGGCCTCCAGCATCTCCAGCAGGCTCTCCACCTTCTCGTTGAGCACTATCTCCTTGAACTCTAGGAACTCGTCGACGCTGCGCACGATGAGCCCCCGCCTCTTGGTGGGGCTGCCACCTGCGTCCACTGGGTTGATCTCGACCGATAGGTTCGCGGCCCTGGTCTTGCTGCCCGGCATCTTCATGACGAAGACGCCCGGGACCGTGGTCTTCACCTTCTCCCAGTCCTTACCCTTCTCAAGAAATTCAGCTAGTTTATCTTCAGACATACCATGATCAGAATACTCCCACCTATACAAGGGTTACCCAGCGCCCTCACTGGTTTATTATACCTTGACAGGCGATACATGTTCATGGATTCTAACGGGTTCACCTATCAGAAGCTCCGATGGGCCGGAGCAGGGAGAGACGACTGCGTGGCCGAGAAGGCTGTGGTCTCCTCCAAGCACCCGCTCATCGGGGAGGCGGGCCTCAAGATGATCAAGCTGGGCGGCAACGCCGTGGACGCGGCCGTGGCCTCGGCGTTCATGGACTGCGTCGTGGAGCCGGGCATGAATGGAATCGGAGGCGAGGGCGTCATGACCATCCACCTGGAGTCGGGCGAGAACGTGGTCGTGGACTACGTGGGCCGTCCGGCGGAGGCCAGCGGCCCAGAGATGTACGAGCTGGAGGAATCCACTGAATCGGGCTGGATGGGCTGGAGGAAGGTGAAGGGAGACGAGAACGTGGTGGGCCACAAGGCGTGCGTCGTGCCCGGCACCGTCGCTGGGCTGGCCGCCGCCCTGGAGCAATACGGATCCCTCAGTCTCAGGCAGGTCATTGAGCCCGCTGCCAAGGTTGCTGACGAAGGCTTCGTGGTGGGCTGGTGGACTGCCGACGCCATATTCAGGCGCATGGAGGCCTTCTGGCGCTTCGACGAGTGGAGGAGGGTGTACCTGAGGGGCGGCCAGTTCCGCTACCTGCCCTACAGCCACGAGATGGCTCAGCCCCATGTGCTCACCAACCCCGAGCTGGCTAGGTGCCTCAACGCTGTCGCCGAGGAGGGGCTCGAGGTCTTCTACAGGGGCTGGATAGCTGACGCCATAGTGAAGGAGGTCAGAGGCGGGGGCGGCCTCATCACAGGCGAGGACATGGCCATGTACGAGCCTATAATCCTTGAACCTGAGCCCGGCAGCTACAGGGGCCACCAAGTTGTCTACGATCCCACCCACTCAGGGACCACCATGATGCAGATACTCAACATACTGGAGGGCTACGACCTAGCCTCCATGGGCTACGGCTCACCTGAGGCGATCCACCTGACGGCAGAGGCAATAGGGCTGGCCTTCGCTGACCGGCTCAAGTACATGGGTGACCCCGGGTACGTGAAGGTGCCACAGAGGGGCCTCGTCTCCAAGGAGTACGCAGCCAGGCTCAGGCGGAGGATAAGGCTAAACAAGGCTGTGACCGTGAAGCCCGGCGACCCGTGGCCTTATGAGCCGGAGTGCACAACCGCCCTTGCCGTGGCCGACAGGGCGGGCAACATGGTGTGCGTGAACCAGACCCTGGTGAACAGCTTCGGGTGCGGCGTCGTCGTCCCGGGCACAGGCATCGTCATGAATAACGCCATGTACGGCCTCGACCCCGAGCCCGGACGCGCCAACAGTGTGGGCGGAAGGAAGCGCCGGATACAGAACGTATGCCCCACGGTCATCCTCAGGGAAGGCGAGCCATACATGGTGCTGGGGGCACCGGGCGGAAAAAACATCCAGGTGTCCATAGCCCAGGTCATCAGCCACGTGATAGACTACGGGATGTGCATCCAGGACGCCGTGGACGCCCCCAGGGTCACGCGTGAGACGGGCGCGGTCTACGTGGACTCGAGGTTCCCCCTGGAGGTCAGGGACAGGCTCACGGAGATGGGTCACAGCGTCAACTGGATCGACGCAGAGCTCAGGAGCTGGGGCAGGCCGGTGGCCGTGCTCAGGGACCCCGCGACGGGCCTCCTCCACGGCGGCGTGTACACACTCCTAACGGGCTTCGAGTCCATGGCCGTGGGCCTCTAATCTATTCCCCGGCCCGCATCACCTGACAGACATCCCAAAGACTCGCATCGTCGGAGGCGACCCACGTTGGTGACCGTGAAAACCATAGGCTACGGGGGCAAGAAGCCAGAGGACTTCTTCAGAGAACTCGAGTCCATGGCGCCTGACGTGGTGGTCGACGTCAGGGAGAACCCCTACAGTGCGTACCTCGGCGTCTACACCAAGCCTCAGCTGGAGAGGAGGCTGGGCGCCCGCTACAGGTGGATAAGGGAGCTGGGCAACAGGACAAGGTCCACGCCGCCCACCCTTGTGGACGAGGAGAGGGGGCTTCAAATGCTGAGGGAGCTGGCGGAGACCCACAGAGTGCTTGTGCTACTGTGCGCCGAGAAGGATGAGGCCACGTGCCACAGAGGCTACGTTAAGATGAGGCTGGAGGAGCCCGTTGATGGATCATAGACCTGTATCATTCGTTAATAATCATTATAACGATTCCAAATGAATTACGAGCGGACGAATTGGCTAGCGGAAAAACCGAGGAACTCGAAGAGATATGGGTGCTCTTCGTCGACGACGACCCCATGCAGCTAGTGCTGGTTAAGCCCCTCATCGAGAGCTACGATCCCCTGATCCACGTCGAAACCCTTTCTGACCCAAGGAAAGTCGTGGAGGCCGTGCAGAGGTTCGACTACGACTGCGTGGTGTCCGAGTACATCATCGGCGTTAGCCATGGAATCAACGTCTTCAAGGCCGTGAAGAACGTTAAACCCGTCCCCACCGTCCTCTACACGTCCAAGGACTACGACGAGGTAGCCAAGGTGGCTCAGGCAGCCGACATCAACGGCTACATGATGAAGCTGAAGGACCCCAAGTACTACCCCGCCCTCATCAAGTTCATCAGGGAGATAGTGAAGAGGTACCGCAACTATAACCCTATGCGCCGCTACAAGAACGACCCGACGACCTCGTGGCAGATGAGGAAGTACGAGATCATGCGGACCACCACCAGCGAGCCCGTGTCCTAGGGCTGAGGCGCTCACGGTGGGTTGGCAGTCCTCGGGTTAAGGAGCTCCCTCAACCCTTCTATGAGGCTGTCCCTCTCGTCAGGGTTA
>DASWLJ010000351.1:0-8280 GCA_036396185.1 Bathyarchaeia archaeon
GGCTCGCGTCGTGGGTGATCCTGCCCTCCCTGAGCCACTGCCTGATGCCGCCGAGGAAGAAGGGGTCGTCGAAGCTCTCGCTCCATATGGTGCTGTAACGCTTCCCCATCTTGGAGAGGCACGCGTTCAGGTTCAGCATCCCCACGAGGCCGGGCCACTGGCCGCTCCAGTTGGCCAGCGTCAGTATGGGTCCCTCGTGGTCGCGGAGCCCCGCCAGGACGTGGTGGCTGTACTGCCACACCGCCTCGGCTACTATGACCTGCGCATCTCTGGGTATCTCACTGAATACGTCCATCCCCATCCGCTGGCTCCAGATGAAGCCGTGGCCCAGCTCCGGGTCGTAGGGGTGGCCCCTGAGGACGTGGAAGCCCTCCCTCTGGAAGGCTTCCCTCACCTTTTCCTCCATCTCCGCCTGGGCGGGCCAGCACTCCCTGTTGGCGCTGAGCCTGAGGTCTCCACTGGAGACCAGCACAACCTCGTTGGTCTCCAGGGGTTCAGGCTCCTTGATCTCTGGCACAGAATAACTCATGGGTGAAGAAGGGTGTAAGCGGTGATAAAACTTAGTCTCCGCGGTCCCACCTGCTGATGATGTCCTGCACGTGAAGGATGTCCAGGGTCGTGGTCTGGCCCGGCTCGATGAGGGTGCTGCCGGAGACGACGGCGACGATGTCCCTGTCGTAGATGAGGCCCAGCTCCAGGCTCCTGTGCACCGCCCTGACGATGAGCTGGTCCCTGTTGTCCGTCCAGGGCACGTCCAGGGGCTCCACCCCCCAGTACATGTGGAGCCTGCGGCCGATCCTGGGTTCGCGGGTCACTGCCAGTATTCTGGTCTTGGGCCTGTACTTGCTCACCATCAACGCACTGAAGCCGCTCCTGGTGACCACGATGATGGCCGCGGGCTCCACGGCGTCCACGGAGCGCGCCGCCAATTCGCCCACCACGTCCGTGACGGGCAGCCCCTTGAGGGGCGGCCTCTCCCTCTGGGTGATCTGCTCCTGCACCACCCAGCCTATGTTGTTCATGACGCGCACCGCCTCCAAGGGGTACCTGCCTACAGCGGTCTCGCCGCTGAGCATCACGGCGTCGGCGCCGTCCAGGAGGGCGTTGGCCACGTCACTGGCCTCGGCCCTGGTGGGCCTGGGGTTCGCCACCATGGACTCCAGCATCTGGGTGGCCACTATGACGGGCTTGCCCAGCCTGTTGCACGCCGCGATGATCTTCTTCTGGAGCAGCGGCACGTCCCAGGGAGGAATCTCTATTCCCAGGTCGCCGCGGGCCACCATGACTCCGTCGCTTGCCTCTATGATCTCGTTGATGTTCCCCACGGCGTCCCCGTGCTCTATCTTGCTGACGATGGGCTGGTCGCCGCCGGCTCTCTTGACCTCGGCGCGCACGTCCTCCATGTCCTGGGCGGACCTGATGAAGCTGGCCGCGAACCAGTCGCAGTCCATCTCGACGCCGAACCTGATGCCCCTGATGTCCTTCTCGGTGGGAGGCTTCAGGGTGAGCCTGGCGCCAGGCACGTTAAGCCCCTTTCTGCTGGAGACCTCCCCGCCGGAGACCACCCTACCCGTGAACCCCTTCAGGTCCCCGTCCACGCTGGTGATCTCCAGGTCTATGATGCCGTCGTTGATGAACACGTGACCACCCACGTGGACCTCGGCAGGGAGCCGCTCATAGCTTACGCTCATCTCCCGACTGTTCCCCGTGATCTGGTCAGCCGTGAAGTGGACAACGTCGCCCTCCTCTAGCTGGTATGAACCGTCCAGCTCCCCCAGCCTGATCTTGGGGCCCGGCAGGTCCACCAGTATGCTCGTGCCCCCGATCTCCCTCAGCGCCTCGATTACGGCCCTGTGCTCCTCGTGCTCACCGTGGCTCATGTTGATCCTTGCCACGTCCATGCCCGTGGCCGCCATGGCTCGGAGGGTCTTGGGGTCTCTGCTGGCTGGGCCTATGGTGCAGACGATCTTGGACCTGGTGAACTGGCGCAGGCTCATGTGTCTCAAATAGGCTTGGGTCCCGGAAATTATAAGGTGCGTGGAGCTTAAGCCTCAAAAGCTGGCAGACCACTCCTCCACCATGCCTGACATGAGATGCGTAGCCCCCACGGTGTCGCGGGCGCTTGGGGTGAGGCCGCCCTCCTCCTCCGAGAGAGGGCCTCACCGCGAGGTGGGCAAGACGCTGAAATCCACCGACAGGCTGGTGGTGGTCGTCGTGGACGCCTTCGGCTACGCCACCTGGAAGGCTGTCGAGAGTCTCACACCCTGCTTCAACGCCCTTCACGCGGTCCACGGCGCCCTCATAGACTCCGTGATGCCCACCATCACGCCGGTCAACTTCGCCACCATGCTCACGGGGGCATCCCCGGCGATGCATGGCATCACCAACAGGGAGCAGCCCCTGGCCCTGGAGACAGTCTTCCACGTACTTAGGGGAGAGGGAATGGCCTCGGCCACAGCCGCCAGGGCCGTCAGCAGCCTCGGCATCCTCATATCGCCCCACGCCGACAGGCCGGGGATCGCGGTCTCCAACACGGACGACGAGGTGACCGGGATCGCCCTTAGAGCCCTGGAAGGCGAAGCCAGCCTCCTCTGGGTCCAGCTCCTGGACGTGGACGACGCGGGCCACGCGCACGGCCCCCTCAGCAGGGAGGGGCACGACGCGGCCTCAAGGGCGGACTCGAACCTGAGAAGGATACTGGAGTCAGCCCGCCGCGGAGGCTACTCGGCCATCGTCCTCGCCGACCACGGCCAGCACACGGTCGAGAGAGATGGCGTAGTCCAGGGGACCCACGGCACAGACATGCCGCAGGACACGGTGGTCCCCCTGGCGTGGGCTAACAATGATGAACTGGGTGGAATAGGGTAGCGGCGTTGAACCAGGGGACACTGATCATCCACGGCCCCATAGGCGGAGGCAAGACCACCCGCGCCCTGGAGCTGGCCGAGAGAACAAGGAAGAAGGGCCTGCGCGTGATGGGCGTGGCGAGCCTCCGGGTGGTAGAGGAGGGCGAGACTGTGGCGTATGATGGCCTCGACTTGGCCTCGGGAGCCCGGTTCCACCTGGTGCTCCTAGGGGACAGGGCTGACTCCTCTGACTGGGTGAGGCTGGGGCCATGGAAGTACGCCTTCAGTGCTCAGGGGTTCAGCCACGCGAACCAACTGCTAGCTAAGGCAGCCTCCAAGATGGATGAACGCAGCCTAGTCGTGGTGGACGAGTACGGCCACATCGAGGGGCTGGGGCGTGGCCTGTACCCTGGCCTGGTTAAGGTCGTGGAGGCTCTGAGCGGAGGAGGGTACCTGGCGGTGACGTGCCGTACCGATAAGGTGGACTCCCTGCTGCGGCTCCTCGCTGGCCGGGAGCGGAGGGTCCTGGTGCTGGAGGCCGACAGACAGGACTTCTGGGCTGCCCTAGGAGATTCTTTTATTTAAAACGTTGAACCTAGAATAGCTCAACACCCGTAAAAGGATGGTCACCCTTGGAGTACGACAAGATACTTGAATTACTGGGCAGAAAGGAGTTCCTCGTCGTCGGCAAGAACGTCACGCGAACCGACGCCTTGGACAAGGTGCTGGGCAAGGCCAGGTACACGGCCGACTATGTGCCCAGAGGCACCACCCTACTGAAGGTCTACAGGAGCGCCATACCCCACGGTATCATTAAGAGGATCGAGCTGGATGAGGCACTGAAGGTGCCCGGCGTCGAGGGAATATACACTGGCGCCGACGTAACGGGCAGTAACCAGATAGGGTACGCGCTGCCGGACCAACCCTTCCTCAACGACGTGAAGGTCCACTTCGTGGGGGACCCCATAGCCCTCGTTTGCGCCCGGGACGAGTACGCCCTGGAGGCCGCCTTCGAAAAGATACACGTTGAGTACGAGGAGCTACCCACCGTCCTAGACGTGGACGAATCCCTGGCCCAGGACGCACCAAAGGTGCACGACGGAGGCAACATAGCCGTCACCACCCGCATCAGGAAAGGGGACGCCGAGAAGGGCTTCAAGGAGGCGGACGTGGAGGTCAGTGACACCTACTGGAGCCCCTACCAGGAGCACATGTACCTGGAGACCGAGGCCGCCTACGCCGTACCGGAGAGGAACAAGGTCACCGTCATCTGCAACGGGCAGAGCCCCTTCCTCATCAGGGAGAAGGTGGCCCACGTCATGGGCTGGGACCTCAACCAGGTGCGGATAATCCAGGCCCTCACAGGCGGAGGATTCGGGGGCAAGGACGACCAGGGGCCACTGGTGGCGGCCTACGCCGCCTTCGCCGCCCAAAAGCTGGGCAAGCCCGTGGCCCACGTGTGGAGCCGCGACGAGTCCGTCTGCTACAGCAACAAGAGGTTCCCCGCAAGGATCAGATACAGGAGCGGCGCCAGCAGGGAGGGCAAGGTCACTGGCATCGAGGTGGACATCACCCTAGAATGCGGCGCATACGCCAACAGGTCGCCGTTCTGGCTGTGGAGGCAGACCGCCCACGCCGCGGGCCCCTACGAGGTGCCCAACTGCAGCATCGATGGGAGGGCCGTCTACACCACCAAGGTGTACGGCGGCAGCTTCAGGGGCTTCGGTGACCTGGCCCTGCACTTCGCCGCGGAGAGCCAGATGGACAAGCTAGCGTACAAGTTGGGCATGGACCCCATAGACTTCAGGCTTAGGAACGTGCTGGTTGAGGGCGGCAGGACAACATGCGACCAGGTGCTTGACCACAGCGTCGGCATCAAGGAGTGCCTTGAGGCTGTCCGGGACGCATCGGACTGGGCCAGCCACCGGGAGCCCGTGTGGAACGGCTCCAAGGTACGGGGCTACGGCGTTGGACTGGCCTACCACGGCATCAGCACCAGCAGGAGCACACCCGACTGGAGCGCCGCCAGCCTCATGATGAACCAGGACGGCAGCGTCACATACCGCACGGGCATCGTGGAGCTAGGGCAGGGCTCACCCTTCGGCCACGCCAAGATAGTGGCCGAGATCATCGGCGTGGACCCGGCTGACATCAGGATCGAGCTCCCCGACACTGACAGTACCCTGGACGCCAAGCCGACCCACGGCAGCAGGGGCCTCATGCTGGGCGGCACCGCTGCGGCCAAGGCGGCCCTCAAGCTCAGGGAGAGCATGGTGGCCTGCGCCGCGGAGCTCCTCGAGGTCCCCTCTAAGCGGATAGACCTGGCCAACGGCAGGGCCTTCGACAGGGAAAACCCCGGGACGAGCATCAGCATCAGGGAGCTGGCCGAGGAGATGTATGTCCGCGGCTACGATCCGGCCGTCCACGGGTTCTTCAGGGCGCCTGAGAGGTTCTTCGATCCCGTCACGGGGCTGGGTGTTAACTACAGCGTCTACACGTTCGCGGCCACCGTGGCGGAGGTGGAGGTGGACACCGAGACGGGCGAGGCCACGGTCCTCCACGTGTGGCCCGCCATGGACTGCGGCAAGGCCATAGACCCCATGATGGTGGAGGGCCAGATCGAGGGGGCCGTGAGCCAGGGCATGGGCCTGGTGCTCATGGAGAACATGGAGCTGAAGAACGGGCGCGTCCTGAACCCCGGCTTCAAGGACTACGTTGTGCCAAGCAGCATGGACACGCCCCAGATAGAGCCCGTCATAATCGTGGAGAAGCCCTACAGGCACGGCGCCTTCGGCGCCAAGGGCGTGGGCGAGCCCGCCATAATCAGCGTGGTGCCTACTATAACAAACGCCATCTATCACGCCACAGGCATACGATTCAACGAGCTACCCATAAGGCCGTGGACCATACAGAAGGCGCTGAAGGAGGCCAAGGTATGAAGCCCCTGCCCAAGTTCCAGTACCATGCGCCCACCTCGTTGGCCGAGGCGCTGCATCTCCTCGCCACACTGGATGAGGCAAAGCCGTTCACAGGAGGCACCGACCTAGTGCCCCTTCTGAGGGAGGCAGCCTGCAGACCCAGTAACCTGGTTGACCTGAACAAGGTGGCAGAGCTCAACTACATCCGCGAGGACTCAGGCTACATATGCATAGGCGCCACAGCAACTCACGCCCAGGTCGCCGCGAGCCCCATCGCCGCCAAGGCCCCGGCGCTGGTGGACGCCGTCTCGTGGATAGGCAGCCCCCAGGTCAGGAACAGGGCCACCGTGGCGGGTAACCTCTGCAACGCTTCCCCGGCGGCCGACTCCGCCCCGCCGCTGCTGGTCCACGAGGCTGAGGTGACCATCAGGAGCCTCAAGGAGACCAAGATCATACCATTGAATGAGCTGTTCGCGGGGCCCAAGCTCAACTGCCTAGAGCCAGACGAGTTGGTCACCGAGATAAGGTTCCGGGCGCCGCCCGAAGGCTCAGGTTCATCATTCAAGCGTATAGGCCGAAGAAAGGCGTTCACGCTCTCGGTGGTAAGCGCAGCCGCCTACGTGGAGATGAACGGGGACAAGGTGAAGGTGGCCCGGCTCGCCTTCGGCTCCGTGGCGGAGACGCCCATCAGGACGCCCGAGGCGGAGGAGATGCTTCGGGGTAAGTCCCTCACCGTCAAGCTCTTGGATAGGGCGGCCGAGTCCGTGAAAGCCGCGGTGACCCCCATCACTGACATAAGGGGCACAGCCGAGTACCGTAGAGACATGTGCGGCGTCCTCATGAGGAGGACCCTAGCCGAGGCCGAGGAGCGTGCGAGGTGAAAGACATGAGGATCAACTTTGAGCTAAACGGGACGCCAATATCCGTGGACATCGAGCCCTACACGAGCCTGGTGGACACGCTCAGAGACGAGCTTGAAGTTAAGAGCGTTAAGAAGGGCTGCGAGCAGGGCGAGTGCGGCGCCTGCACGGTCCTCCTAGACGGTAACCCCGTGGCAAGCTGCCTGGTGCTGTCGCCGCAGGTGGAGGGCCGCCATGTCACGACCCTGGAGGGCCTTGAGAAGAACCCGCTGATGATAGACCTCCGGGAGGCCTTCGTCGAGAACGGGGCAGTCCAGTGCGGTTTCTGCACCCCAGGGATGCTGATAAGCGCCTACGCGCTCCTCAGGGACAACCCCCACCCCACAGAGCACGAGGTGAAGCGCGGCATAGAGGGCAACATATGCAGGTGCACGGGCTTCACCAAGATAATTGAGGCCATACTGGACGCAGCGGAGCGTATCGCCCCTGAGTGACCCTGAGATATTCACGAGGCTCAAGGAAGAGCTGGACGCCGGGAGGCCCTGCGTCCTCTGCACCCTCACCTACAAGGAGGGCCACGGCCCCAGGGACCCGGGCAGCAAGATGCTTGTCACCTCGGGGGGCGAGACCCTGGGGACCATAGGCGGGGGAGGCATGGAGAGGCTTCTGGTTGATGAGTCTCTCGCGGCCCTGAAGGAAGGCAGGCCCAGGAGCCTCCACTTCGCCATGGGGGTGCCCGCCAGGGAGGGCATGATCCCTGTGAACAGCAAGTGCGGAGGAGAGGTGAAGATATTCTTGGACGTTGTTAAGCCGGAGCCCGCGCTCATAGTCATGGGCTCGGGCCTGATAGCCCAGGCGTCAGCTAGGATGGCGGCAGAGTGCGGGTTCAAGGTGACCGTGGTGGACGACGCGGAGACCGCCGTCGAAGCAAACTTCCCGGGCATGAATCTGGTTAACGGACCCTACCCTGACAGCCTGAAGGGCGTCAAGATTAGGCCCAGCGACTACGTGGTGATGCTCCACGGCGAGACCGAGTTCGAGCTGGCCGGCCTCAGGTATGCGGTGAAGGCTAAGCCGGCCTTCATAGGGCTCCTGGGCAGCGTCAACAAGGCCAGGGAGCACAAGAAACAGCTTAAGGATGAGGGCCTGGACGCGTCCACGGTGGACGCAATCAAGGGGCCCATCGGCCTGAAGATAGGGGCCGAGACCCCGTGGGAGATCGGCGTCAGCATCGTGGCCGAGCTCATCAAGGCGAGGTCGGGGGCCTAACCCCGGCCCATCAGGGACCACAGCTTCCAGGCTGCCTCATATTCCTCGGGCGTATCCAGGTCTATCACGATCCACACGTCGCCCTCCACGTACCTGTGGCCGTCCTCGTGCCTGGCGACCACGTCCTTGAGGCTCTCACCAGGCCCCAGGGAAAGTATCTCCCCGAAGAGGCTCCGCCTGAAGAGGACGGGGTGGCCCCTCGCCTCACCGTACCTGGGGCTCACGATCTGGACATCCTCGTCATCCACCATCACCTGAACCATGGTCGAGAGCAGGCTCATGGTCAGGCCTACCTGGTCGCTCAGGACCAAGAACGCGGCGTCGGCGTCCACCGCCCTCAAGCCGGTCTGGAAGCTGGTGGTCATGCCCTCCTCGTACCTGGGGTTA
>DASWLJ010000352.1:0-2459 GCA_036396185.1 Bathyarchaeia archaeon
AGACGCATTGACGGAGGAGGGCCTCAACGTCTACTTCACGCCCTTCCACACCGTGAGGCCCGACGACGACACCCTGGAGACTGCGAGGATCATGAACCTGATGAGAAGCAGAGACGCGGAGACCCTGGGCAGGCCGCCGAGCCCCGGAGAGGCTCGCAGCATCCTAGGCTCAGCGGACCTGGCCATCGGCCTCAGGCTCCACTCGCTGGTCCTGGCCGCTGCCGCCGGCACCCCCACGGCCACCGTGGACTACGACCCCAAGGTGCGCGGCTTCATGGAGATGGCCGGAGCCCAGGAATACGTCTGCAGACCAGAGGACGGGCTGGGCGCGCTGACGGACGCCGCCCACAGGGCGCTGGATGAGCGGGACCAGGTGAGGGAGCGGCTCAGGGACTCCGTGGAGGCCATGAAGCGTAGGATCATGGGGGAGGCTGTGCGCGTCAGCGGGCTCCTAGGCGGCCCCTGAAGAACGCGCGGGCCGCGCCCGCGAGGAACACCGAGCCTATGACGAGGACCATGTCGCCGGGGCCCGCCAGCTCAAGGGCGCGGGCGAAGGCTTCACCAGCCGCGGGGTGCACCTCGCTGGGCCTGCCGTTCTCCTCCGCCAGCCGGGCCAGGAGCCTCGGGTCCGCGGCCCTCTCCATGACGCCGTGGGTCGTGGCTATGACCAGGTCGGCCATGGCGGATATGTTCCTCATCATGGCCGGTATCTTCTTGTCTGAGCTGATGCTCACCACGGCCACCAGCCGGCCGTGGGGGATGTCGCGCTCCACGGTGCGGCGCACAGCCTCGGTGGCATCCGCGTCCTTGGCGCCGTCGACGACCACGAGGGGACTTGTCGACATGACCTCCAGCCTCCCCGGCCAGTACACGTCCCTCAGCCCCCGCCTGATGGCGTCCTCCGGGACGGCGAAGCCGTACTCGGCCAAGGACTCGACGGCGGCCACCGCCGTGGCCGCGTTCACTATCTGGTAGTCGCCCAGCAGCGGCGTGGCGAGGCCCCTGTACTCGCCGCGGGTGCTGCGAAGGCTGAACCTCTGGCCTCCCAGGTCCATCCCCAGCTTCTCGTATCCCGTGTCGAAGCCGACGCGGACCACCCCGCAGCCCAGATCGTCGGCCTTCGTCTTGAAGACCCTATACACGGACTCATCCTTGGCCGCGGTGACCAGGGTCCTGCCCGGCTTGATGATGCCCGCCTTCTCCCCCGCGATGAGCTCCAGGGTGTCGCCCAGTATCTCGGTGTGCTCTAGGCCGATATTGGTGATGACGCTTACCAGGGGGTCGACGACGTTGGTGGCGTCCAGGCGGCCGCCCAGCCCCACCTCCAGGACGGCGATGTCCACTCGCCGCTCCTGGAAGTACATGAAGCATAGGGCCGTGACTATGTCGAAGAACCTGAGGGGCATGCCCTGCCCCAGCATCTCCTCGAAGACGGGCCTGATGAGCCCCAGGAGCCTGGTCACGTCCTCCTCGGGTATCTCCTCGCCGTCCACCTTGATCCTCTCGGTGAACCTCTCCAGGTGGGGCGAAGTGAAGAGGCCCACCCTGTAGCCGGCAGCCCCCAGCATTGAGGCGATCATGGCCGACGTGGAGCCCTTGCCGTTGGTGCCTCCCACGTGGATGGACTTGAAGCCGAGCTGGGGGTCTCCCAGCAGCCTCAGCGCGTGCCTGGTCGGCTCCAGTGTGCGGTCTGGGCCGAACCTCCTGACGTTGAACAGCCAGTCGAGTGCCTCGGTGTAGTTCATGGCTCCACCTGATGGGCCGTAGCCTCATGGCGAGTAAGGTGAGCCTGCTTATAACTGTACAATAGGCGGAAAAGAAAAGGGGGGGAGCTACTTCTCCTTCTTGAACCTGCCCTCGAGGCTGGCGAGGCACTGCGGCAGCGTGGTGTACTCCATTGCTCCGGGCCCCAGGCGGCCCGGCTGGAACACGCCGTGCATCCTCATGAAGCTCGCCATCTGCATGGCCTCCTGCCTGGCCAGGTCGAAGGCCGGGTCGTCGAAGAGGTCCACAACCATAGGCTTCCCGTCGTCGTCCGATGCCAGCATGCCGTCCGAGATCTGGACTCCCAGGCCTACGATCCTGGGGGGGCCGTCGAAGAGGGTGCACTTACTGTTCTTCAGCCCCACGGGCATGAATGGGCCCCAGTGGCTTCCCCTCATCCACCCAGCCACCAGGTAGGGGTGCAGGAAGGGGCTGGTGATCTCGCCGACGCTGGGCAGCCCGCTCTGGGCGCGCACCAGGCAGACCGGGTCATCCTTGCCCACGTACTTGCCAGCGATGTAGTTGATCTTGGTGGTGCTGCAGGCTGCCGCGATCTCCCCGTCGTCGTTCCTAGTAATATTCTTGATCATGTACGTCTCCGTGGCGCCTATGAGGGCCAGGAGGCTGTACAGCTCCTCGGGGCTGCGCAGGACGACGCTCTTGTTCTCCTTGCCGTCCAGCACGTCGAAGCTGAA
>DASWLJ010000353.1:0-3785 GCA_036396185.1 Bathyarchaeia archaeon
ACGAGGACCGCCCACATGTACAGCAACGGGTTGAACCTGCCCGCCTCCGCAAGCACGCTGAACGGGTTCGTGTATGCCAGGTAGGCGACGAAGATCAGTACGCCCACCGCCGTGAGAAGCCTGCCCCAGTGCCGTCTACTCAAACCGGGCTCCAAACTACGATGCCGGCGCCCACCATAAATAGGTACTGAGGCCGGGCACGGGCTTTATTTGAGTGAAGACCGCCTCATCTGTGGCGAGGACGGTTGAAGGGGGTCATCATACGGGAGCTGAACGCGGCTGACCTGGAAGCCGTGTACATGATAGAGGTGGAGTCCTACCCGGCCCCCTGGACCCGCAACTTCTTCCGCCTGATGGCCCACACGGCCCCGGAGCTGTTCCTGGTCGCCCAGGCGGGCGACGAGGTCATAGGCTACACCGTGGGCGAGGTGGACACGAGGGCCAACGGCCGGCGGCTGGGCCACATAATGAACATCGCCGTCACCGAGAGCCACAGGAACCAAGGAGTGGGCTCGGCGCTTCTGGACGAACTGGAGGGCAGGTTCGTGGAGAGGGGGGCCGTGGCGGCGTACCTGGAGGTCCGTGAGAGCAACCTGACGGCTAAGAAGCTCTACGAGGACAGAGGCTACAAGTTCCTCAGGAAGGCGGCGGGCTACTACGGGGACGAGGACGGCTACGTGATGACCAAGGCCTTGAAGCAGATGAATATGTGAGTATTGGTCCTGATTTATAATCTACAATTCATAAAAAGACTCCATAGCAAGTATATGGGATTGAAACAAGATGCAGCGTACATTCTACAAGAAAACAGCGTTACTGCTCCTAGCGGTGGCAGCCTTATCGTTGATGCCCGTGTACGGCCTGGACTACACGCCGGCCACACTCACCATGGACGTCTTCCCCGACGGGAGCGTAGCCGTGGAGTACAGGGTCGAGCCTGACCCCACGCTGGTCAAGGTGAACGTGACGCTGCCGGGCTCAGACTACGTGGACCTGCTGGTCACGGACTCCACCGGCCTGATACTGGACTGGTCAATGGCCCCGGACGGGATAGAGGTGGACACGCTGGGCTCAGACGAGGTGACAATATCCTACTCGACCCAGTCCTTGACGAACAAGACGGGCTCCATGTGGTCCCTCACCGTGAACGCCACCGTCAACCCCATACTGACTCTACCGACCGGCGCCGTCCTGGTCGGGCTGACGCCCACCCCCAACGACATATTCATCGTGAATAACAGGGTAGCCATAACAATGCCTGCGGGCGCGTCCCGCGTATCGTACCTGCTCGGCACAACGGGGACCAGGGAGCACGCTCTAGTGCTGCTGATTGACGCCGAGAAGGCCGTGAACGAGGCAAAGCTCCAGGGATTCATCGTGGGCGACGCGGAGGCGGCGCTGACGCAGGCGAGGGACGCATACGACGCAGGCCAGTACAGCCAGTCGGAGCAGCTTTCAACCCAGGCGTCAAGGCTCGCCCGGGACGCGGCGGCCTTAGCGGGTCAGGCGATGACGGCCATCCATGACGCCGAGTCCCTGCTTCATAGTAAGACCGGGCTGATCAGCCAGGAAACGCTCAACACGGCCTCCGACCTCATAGACACGGCCTCCGAGGACTACGAGGCGGGCGACTACACATCGGCCATCAGCGGCGCCGGAGAAGCCTACACCATGCTGGACGAGGCTGAGCCCAAAGACAGCGGCACCACGGTGATGATCGCGGGGGCCGCCCTGGTCGTCCTCGCCGCGGCGGGGTACATCTTCCTCCGCAGAAGAGGGAGCCCCCAGCTTCCGCCGAGGCCGGATGAGCCTGCGGCGAACGTTGACCTCGACGCTGTCTTCAAGGCGAGGCCCAACCTAAGGACAGACGACAAAGCCATGCTGCGGTTCATACAGGAGAGGGGAGGAGTCTTCGCCACCGAGGCCAGAGACCATTTCAACATCCCCAAGTCCAGCGCCTGGAGGATGATCAAGAGGCTGGAGGAAGAGGGGCTCCTCAGGGTGACCACAGTGGGCCGCGAGACGTACCTGCAGCTCAGGGAGCCGGAGGGATCGCCATGAAACCAGGGTTCCAGCGGGTTCCTCCGGGTTCTTATTATTATATGAAGCTCAGTGGCTCCACAGTGATGAAGATGAACAGGAAGATAATCTCTCTAATCGTGATGACCCTTCTGGCCACGTCGGCCACGGGCCTGGATCTCATCCCAGTCCAGGCCAAGGGACCGCGGGACCAGTCGGCCGAGACCATGCTTGGTCTTCTTGAGCAGAGTAACGCCGAGGTAACCGCCCTCTTCGACTCGATTACGGCGGCGGGCGGGCAGGTGCCCGAGAACGCCCAGGAGCAGCTCCAGGAAGCTATACAGCTCCAGGCAGAGGCGCAGGCCCACTACGACGCAGGAGAGTACGAGGAGTGTATAGAGAAGGCAACGGACGCCCTCAACGTTTACGGTAAGGCCGCGTCTAAGGCCAACGAGGCTGAGGACGAGGAGGACGAGGGCACCGAGGATAATGAGACCGAGAAGAACTTGGGCCTCTTCACAGCCGTTGATAGGGCGCGTGCGTATCTGGAGAAGCTACGCAGCATAGCCACGGACTTGGAGAGCCAGGGCATCGACGTGACCGAGGCCAAGAGCCTCCTGGACCAGGCCGAGGCGGTCCTCAACAGCGCTGAGGACGCTCTCAACCAGGGAGACTTCGAGGCGGCCGAAGGGCTGCTTGAGGAAGCTAGGTCTCTCATGGGCCAGGCCACAGGCGACCTACGGAGCCTGAGTGAGCCCAAGAAGAAGGAGAAGATAGAGCACTTCGTAAACCAGACGATGATCAGGGTCCGGCAGCTGGAGGTTAAGATGCTGAGGATACTGAGCAAGTACGGCGTCTCGGAGGAGGACACCCAGGCGCTCACCGCGGAGTTCCAGGCCATGATAGCCGCCCTAGAGGGCGTAGACGTTGACAGGGACGACCTGGACGACGTCGTCGACCAGTTGAAGGGCCTTGTGAAGGAGTCCCACGAGTTCGGCAAAGGCCACGACGAGGTGGAAGACGAGACCATCAAGAGGCTCAAAGACGTCAGCAATCTGGAGGCGAAGCTCAACAGGTACCGGGAGAGGCTCCGCGAACTGGAGCAGCTGGGCTACGGCACTGGCAACATGACGGGAATCTACACTGAGGCCGAGGGGCTGCTCTCCGAGGCTATGGTCAAGCTCGAGGCGGGCGACCGCGAAGCAACCGAGGACCTCATCGACCAGATTGACGAGATGCTTGACGACATCGATGACATGATCGACGACGCAGAGGAAGAGGTCGAGGCGGACGACGATGACAAAAAGCCGGGTCACAGCTACGAGGAGCAGTTGGCTGATGCCCAGGAAAAGGTGGACAACTACGCCGAGAAGATAGAGAGGCTAAAGTCCAAGGGCGAGAACACTACCAGCCTGGAAGCGAAGCTGGAGGAGATCAGGCAGGCCCTAGAGGAAGCCACGAGTGTCGAGGACCTTGAAGAGGTCGAGTCCATGCTGGATGAGCTTAACGACCAAGTAGACGGCCTCGACGACGACCACGGCAAAGGCTCAGAGGACGACGAAGACGACGACGAAGAGCCAGAAGAGGAGCCCGAGGGCGAAGGCGAGGGAAGCAGCCCAGGTTAACCACCCAACCAGTTTTTTCATTCCCAACACTTTTCCGCGTTTTATCCCCCAAACGTTACCCTTGTATACTGGCTGCATTTGTTCATAGGTAACGGTGAGACGCGTTGGGCGAGATACGTGTGGCCCTCGCCGGGGTGGGCA
>DASWLJ010000354.1:0-9045 GCA_036396185.1 Bathyarchaeia archaeon
AGCTCCACGACGTGGTGTATAAGCCGCTCCAGCTGGCCCCCGAACTCGTCGAGGAAGCTGGGGAGGGCCAGGATGCTGACGCTGGGCACCCTTCTGTAGATGCTCATGTCTGTGGGGGACAGGGTTAGGGCCACGGGGACCACGGTCGCTGTGCCCCAACCCTGGGCCTTGATCTTCTTGGACAGCTCGGGTAGGTGCATGCTGAAGACCCCCGTCTTCTCTATGTGGGTCTCGA
The DNA here is from genome assembly GCA_036396185.1 of Bathyarchaeia archaeon. Lineage (GTDB taxonomy): Archaea > Thermoproteota > Bathyarchaeia > TCS64 > TCS64 > RBG-16-57-9. The sequence continues at coordinate 236 of DASWLJ010000354.1, forward strand.
TGATGCCGCGGGCCGTGCTGTTGCCGATGCCCCTCGTCCAGTGCTTGCACTCGGCGCAGACGATGTATGGCCTCCTCAGCGCCAAGACGTCCATCTCCCAGCGCCGCCCCTCGGCTCGGAACCTGAACCTCCTGAGTACACTGTACCCGTTCATCTCGAAGACGTAGGCGGCCAGCTCCTCGAACTCCAGCCAGCCCAGGCTCTGGCTCACCGTCTGGAAGTCAGCTCCAAGCTCGATCGCCTTAACAGCTAAGCCGAGACGGTTGTCCCTTGACAGCTCAAGGGAGCCTCCTCTCACCGTCACAAGACCCTCCTCGCTGAGCTGGGTCAGCGCCTCCCCCAGTGCCTCGTTTGAGACATTTAACGCCTCATTTAGTTTACCTACGTCAACTTGCCCCGTCTGCGTCCCGTTTAGTATGGCCTTGAGCACGTTCCTGAGGAAGCTGGAATCCAATTCTCTGCAAGTCTACTCGCTAACCTAGATGAGGTTTGCTGCCACCTTTTCCCGGGAGGGACGTATAAAAGTGCCTGCTTTTCCGCATTAAATATTGGAGTGCTAGCGTTATTCTAGGGTGAATATTATATATTAAAACAAAACAAATAGTTTGTCGGAGAAAAGGAGACTACCAAAAATGGCTTTCCTAATCCAAGGCAGAGTCTTCGGGTTAATCTGTCTTCTGTTCATAATGGCCGCAGTGGCCTACTACATCAAACGAGCGCAGGGAGGCAAGGTGCCTAAGGTTCGGCGCATACCCGGAATCGACGCAATCGACGAGTCGATCGGCCGCGCTGTGGAGATGGGTCGTCCCGTCTTCTGCAGCCACGGTATCGCCACACTACGTGACTCTACGGCGGGGCCGCAGACCATCGCTGGTCTCAGCGTCCTCAACTACGTCGCTAAGCGCTGCGTTGCCGTCGGGGCCAGGATCGTGGTCCCTGTCAGGCAGCCTGAGGTGTGGCCCATCGCAGCTGATATCGTCGAGACCGAGTACAAGCTGGCAGGGAAGGGCGAGGAGTTCAACGCTGAATGCGTCCAGTTCCTTTCAAACGATCAGTTCGGTTTCGCTAGCAACTACATAGGGCTGATGATGAGGGAGAAGCCCGGCGCCAACATCATGGTTGGCGCGTACTGGGCCGAGTCCCTCCAGCTGTCCGAGACTGGCTCAAGGATCGGCGCCATGCAGATAACGGGAACTGCACAGACTTCTCAGATACCTTTCTTCCTGGTGACGTCGGACTACTGTCTGATCGGCGAGGAGATATTCTCCGCGGGAGCCTACCTGACTAACGACGCGATGCTCATCGCCAGCCTGGCCGGCCAGGACGTGGGGCGCATCGTCGCCGTCATTCTTGGGCTCGTTGGCGCCTTAGTCTTTACTATGGGCAACAGGTTGTTCCTGGACCTATTCGCGATGTGATGAAACATGAGTGATGTATTAAAGAGAATCGAAATCCCGATAGCGTTGACGATAATCGCGACGCTCCTACAGGTGATACCATACTACTTCGACATCCAGGTGCTCAAGGACATGGCCGGCACCGCGACGAACGCAGTGTTGCTGATCGTCGCCTGCGCCACTTTCGTGGGTGTCATCTCAGTCCTCATGGTTCACGCGAAACGTGTGCAGAGGAAGACTGAAGGATGGTACTTCAGCGTCCTCATTATAATCTTCGTGGCGATCATGGTCTTGACAGGTTTGCCACTTCAAGAATTTGGTCTAGGCAGGAACAACTCCATCTTCAACTGGGTGTTCACTAACATTCAGACGCCTCTGGGAGGCACCATGTACAGCATCCTTGCCTTCTTCATCACGTCGGCGGCCGTCAGAGCCTTCAAGGCTAGGAACATCGAGGCTGCCATAGTGCTGGTCTCAGGCACACTGATGGTCATGGGCAACGCACCAATATTCACAAACACGGTACCTGTACTGGTCGATATCAGCCTATGGATCCGTAACATACCCAACATGGCGACCATGAGGGGGGTCATGATCGGCGCGGCCCTCGGAGCCGTCGCGCTCGCCGTCAGGACGCTGATGGGCATAGAGCGCGGCTACCTGAGAGGAGGAGGCGAAGAGTAAGATGTCCATAATGGACAAGATCAACAACCTGGACAGGAGGATCATCTACCTCCTAGCTTGGATATTCGTCCTCTACCCGCTCATATTTCCCCTCGGCCTACCCATCCCCATCAGCAGCGACGCCAGGGCATGGCACAACTACGTACAGAACAGCATCCACGACGGGGACACAGTGATCTTCGCACCCATGTACGGGACGTCAGGCATGCCTGAGCTGTTCCCCATGACAGTCGCCACCATGAAGCACATCCTCGAGAAGGATGTAAAGTTCGTGGTGCTGAGCTTCTGGACAGAGGGACCACTGGTCTTCAACGCCCTGCTACGGCAAGTGAACCCAGCCGACTACGGAAAGGTCTACGGTGTCGACTGGATCAACCTGGGCTACATACCCGGGGGCGAGACCGCTATGGGAGCCCTGGCAACAAGCTTCCAGAACTCCGTGGCCGTCGACTTCGTGGAGGGGAGACCCCTGAGCAACTTCCCCATCATGGACAACATCCGCATCGCAACTGACATCGACCTGATAATCAGCTTCGAGACGGGAACCCCAGGCGCGCCGGAGTGGCTCAGGCAGTGGAACACTGCCTACGGTGTGAACATTATAGTCGGCTGCATCGGCGTGTCCGTGCCAGGGATGATACCCTACATCAACTCGGGCCAGATCTCGGCACTCATGCCGGGTCTGACCGTCAGCGCCGAGTACGAGCTGCTGCTGGATAAGCCCGGCCTAGCCGTGGCTGGCGTAGACGCGGTTTCCACCTCGCACTTGCTCATCGTGCTGCTTGTAGTGATAGGTAACGTCGCCTTCTTCATGACAAAGGAGGAAAAGAAGTAATGGTCGACATGATCGCAGCCTGGACAGCAGTGTTCTTCACCCTGGGCATCTACAGCATACTGTACCGCGAGAACCCCTGGTACCGTATCGCGGAGTCGGTCTACTTGGGCGTCGCCGTGGGCTACGGCGTGTCCGTGGACCTGCTCTACATCAGGAACCAGTGGAGCGGACAGTGGAGTACCAGCGCAGGGATGATACTGCTCTTCGCCATAGTGATGATCATAGGCATAATGTGGTACGGCAGGTTCACCAAGAGCACCTTCTACCTATACAGGTGGCCCCTGGCCATAGTGGTCGGCACAGGCATCGGCCTGGCTCTGAGAACAGTCATCGACGCCCAGTTCCTCCAGCAGATCGTCGCCCAGGTGAAGACGCCCTTCTACGTGGCGGGGAACATGGGGTCGACCATCAACAACATACTGGTCCAGATCATGGTGCCCAGCGTGCTCCTCTACTTCTGGTTCACGGGCACGATCCGCGAGAGCGCGCCCATGAAGATAGTGGAGAAGATCGCGCGGTACACAATGATGGCTGGGTTCGGCTCAGCCTACGGCTACACCGTGCTCACGAGGTACAGCCTCTTCATCGGCAGATCACAGTTCCTGCTAGGCATCCCACCGAACGAACCCTCAAACCAACTGGCCTTCATAGTCATCGCCTTCATCATGCTCGCGAGCATGATAGGGTGGGACTTTACCCACAAGAAGACACCCGAAGCATAAACCCGGTTTTTTCCTATTTTCTTTATCTTTTTTGAGCACCTAGACACAGAAAACCCTATAATTGGATCAGGTATACTCGATCCGGTGTAACGCTTGCTAGCTGTGAAAGGCAAGAGGATTCTAACCATAACGAAGGGCGTCGTCGAGGACGGCGTCGTGCTCATCGACAACGGCAAGATCAAGGCCGTAGGACCAGACGTGAAGGTCCCCGACGGGGTGAAGACCCTGAAGGCCAAGTACGTGATGCCCGGCCTGGTGGAGGCCCACTGCCACATAGGCATCTGGGAGGAGAAGATAGGCTGGGCGGGCAGCGACGGTAACGAGATGACGGAGCCAGCCACGCCCCACGTACGGGCCCTGGACGGGATCAAGGCCAACGCGGACGAGGGTGGCCTTGAGGCGGCCCTCTACGAGGGCATCACCACGGCCCAGATACTGCCAGGCAGCGCCAACGTCATCGGCGGGACGGGCCTTGTCCTCAAGACGGCCCCCAAGACCACCGTCGACGAGATGGTCATCAAGGACCCCAGCGGCATGAAGATCGCCTTCGGTGAGAACCCTCGGCGCGTCTACGGCGTCGAGCAGAAGAAGATGCCCAGCACAAGGATGGGCGTCGCCGGCGTCCTCAGGGAGTGGCTGCAGAAGACCAAGAACTACATGGAGAAGAAGGAGAAGTTCAAGGATGAGCCCGATAAGCAGCCCGAGTACGACATCAGACTGGAGCCCTTGATCCCGGTGCTCAGACGCGAGATACCCCTGAGGGCCCACGCCCACAGGGCCGACGACGTGGCCACGGCTGTCCGCATCTGCGAGGAGTTCGGCGCCAACATGAGCTGGGAGCACGCCACAGAGGGGCACAGGATCGCGGAGTGGATAGCCAAGAAGGGCATACCGGCTGTTTGGGGCCCGAGCCTCACGGCCCGCGGCAAATGGGAGATGAGGGAGCTGGGCTACGACACCCCCAAGGTCATGTACGACGCTGGCGTCAAGTTCGCCATCCAGACAGATGCCGTGGGCAGCACCATCAGGTTCCTGCCCATCTGCGCCGCCCTCAGCGTCAAGGAGGGGCTACCCTACGACTACGCTCTGAAGGCCATCACCATAGTGCCGGCCGAGATTACGGGCGTAGCCAATAGAGTGGGGAGCATCGAGAAGGGCAAGGACGCCGACCTTAGGCTCCTGAGCGGCGACCCACTTGAGTACGCGACCAAGGTGGAGAAGGTCATTATAGACGGGGAGCTGGTTCACAGCCTCTAACCCATTCAGCACCCTATTTCTATGAACCAGTTTTTCATGTGCATCTCGAAGGAGTAAGGCTCTCATGCGGGGCGCCCTGAATCTAGCTCTCCTTAATGTAGGCTCTCACGATTACTATGTTCTCTATGGGCCAGTTATCCATGGCGCCGTAGGGTGTCTGCTTGGACCCCGTCGGGGATGCCTCAATATCGTCCACCACGTCCATGCCCTTCACCACTTTACCGAAGACGGTGTACCCGTACCCGTCTGGTTTAGGGTAATCCAGATTGGAGTTGTCCACGGTGTTTATGTAGAACTGGCTTGTAGCCGAGTTAGGGTCCGAGGATCGGGCCATAGCTAAGGTGCCTCTGAGGTTCCTCAAACCGTTGCTCGCCTCGCTCTCCACCGGGTCCCTCGTGGGGCTCTTCCACGTGCCATCCGGTTTGAATCCTCCACCTTGAACCATGAAGCCTCCTATGACCCTGTGGAACACCAGGCCGTCGTAGAAGCCCTGCTCTACGTAGGCGACGAAGTTCTCCACAGTCTTGGGCGCCTTAGCCCCGTCCAGCTCTATCTCGATGACGCCGAGGCTGGTCTCCAGTACCGCGATCTCCTTCACCTCAGGCTCCTTGAATAGGATGTCCGCCGCCATCATAAGAATTGAGCCCGAGAACAGGAACAGTACCAATGCGGTAAGCGCGGATTTCCTGGTGAGCCTCATGGGTAGTTGAGGCACCCATGTGATTCTTAAGGGTTATTTAGCCGATCACGCCCAGCAGGTCGGCCTTGGTGATGATCCCGACGATCTCACCCCTCTTCTGCACTAGGACAGCGGGGTAGTACTTCAGTAGGCTCGAAAGCAGGCTCAGGGGCGCGTCCTCGGAGACCTGCGGGAAGCTCTCATCCATGATGTCCCGCACCCTCTTCTTACCGGGGGGCGTCTCGTCGTCGGGGTACAGTATCTGGTCTAGGAGGGTTCTCTCCGAGACGCCGCCTACTGGCTTGTCGCCGTCCATGACTGGGAGCTGGCTGAACCCGTGGCCGCGCATGATCTCGACGGCCTCCTGTGCGGTGGCGCTTGCCTGGACGCTGACGACGTCTGTGGTCATTATCTCCGTGGCGGACACCTCCTTTCTCCGCTCGATCTTGTCCAGGGCCTCGAATATGGCCTTGACCTTGAGGTAGCTGGGCTCGATCTTTCCGGCCTCCAGTTTGGCGATGTAGCTCTGGCTCACCCCTGCCAGGTCTGCCAGCTGGTTCTGTGTGAGACCCAGCTTTCTGCGTCTATCAGGTATTATGTCGATGGCGGGCAGCATGGCATAAGGTGACCGGCTCAGAGAATATATTCTTTACGTCATTTTTTTGGCTAAGTTGTATTAGCCACGGCATGGCGGCGCGGCTGGCCCAGTGACCACCGCATTCCCTTAGGAATTATTTACTCAAAAATGGATAAATACTGGAATAAGGCAAGTTGGGTTACCCATACAAGGAGTGAAACGAACTCACACTGAAACTCGACGACTGGGGGACATTCGAGGGCGTGGGACAGGGCTACGCCTTCAACAAGGAAGGAAGATTCTACTCGCTCTTAGAGACCAGGAGAGGCGCGTACCGGGGCAACCACACCCACCCGTACAGGCAGTACACGCTTCTCGTTTCGGGTAGGGCCAAGTACGTCCTCTTCGAGGGCGGAGAGTACAGGGAGGTGCCTCTGAGGGTAGGCGAGGTCGCAACCGTGGAGGCGGGCGTCCCCCACGTGATGGTTGTGGATGAGGACATCACAACCTTCGAGTGGTGGGACGGGGACTTCGTGGCCGACCTCTGCGGCGGCGAGTTCAAGAGGCAAACCCAGGGTAAGGTGGGCCCCGAGCACTACAAGAAGTAGACGACTGGGCAGCGTCTGCACCCCTCAGTATTTTATATTCATGGCTCCGTAAATCCAATCATGGCCGATAACTTGGGGGTCTCCAGAGGCTGCTTCTACTTCGACGTCCACGGGGAGGCGAACACGGGTAAGACCATCGAGCTAGCCCACGCCAGGGCAGAGGAGCTGGCAATAGAGAAGGTTGTCGTTGCCTCGGAGACCGGTCTGAGCGCCCTGGAGGCGCTGAAAGTCTTCAAGGATCAGAGGCTCATAGTGGTCAGCAGCGCCGCAGGGACGACTGTGGAGAGGACCCCCATAGGCGACCTCATGATCGGGATACTGGACGAGGGCGTCCGCGGGCAGCTCACCAACATGGGGGCCACGATAGTGAGGGGCACCGACCCCTTCTGGAACCTGGGAGCCCACACCCAGTACATAGACACGGGGAAGCTAGGGATGATGTTCTACAAGGTCTTCTGCGGGGGCATCCACGTATGCATGACGGCCGTGCTGGAGGCCACTGACGCCGGCCATCTGGAGGCCGGCGAGGAGACGATCGCCATGGCGGGCAGCTGGGTGGGCCTAGACACCGCAATAGTCGCTCGGGCATCCAACACCGTGGACTTTTTTAGGGAGTTCGAGGTCCTCGAGGTCATCTGCAAGCCCCGGAGGGCTAGGTACACGTGGCCGATAAACAACGTGGACTGGAAAGGAGACCTGGAAAAGTACAGGCCGTACGCCGGGTGGTGAAGCCGCAGACAGTTACCGGTTGACGGGAAAGTGAGCCTAGGAGGCTCCTCATTTTACCCGCCTCTATGATACCCGCCTGAACGCCGAGGCGACCTTGTAGGTTATCCAGGTACGGCATAGGATCGTGGAGGAGCTCAGGCAACCTGAATGGAGGTGCTAATTCCGCCGCTTTATCTTTTCCAATGCGGCCGCCACTATGAGGGGGAAGACCGTAGTGACCTCGCCGAAGATGGTGGACGTCTTCTCCTCTAGGGCCCCCTCCTTGAGCTTACCCCACGTTATGGACTCGGATAGGGGGGCACCGCTGAGGCTGCCGTCCTCAGCCCTAGCGCTGCTTATCTGGACTGCGGCGTCCAGCCCGTCCCTCAGGGTGTGCATGTACTGGGTGTGGTGCTTGGGTGTGCCCCCGCCCAGTATGATGGCCCCCGACTTCTTGGCGTCGTACACCATGTCGGCGAGCAGGTTGAAGTCCTTGAGCGGGTTGATGACCAGCTTCTTCTGCTGGCCGTAGAGCCACAGGGGTATGCCCAGCATGCTGTCCAGGAACCCTGGGCTGAATATGGGCACGTTCTTCTCGGCCGCTGCGTGGAGGATGCTCTCAGGGTCCTTGAGCCTGAGCCCGATCTCTCGGAGGAGCCCGTGGATCGGCGTGTCCACCCTCTTCTCCTCGGGGATGTCGTCCAGGATTCCCCCGACGAAGCCCTCGATGTCCACGAACGTCTGGCTCTCTATGAAGATGTCGTAGGCCCTGTTGTAGCCCTCCTTGTACAGCTGCGCGTCGTCCACGTTCACGGTGCCCACCAAGTGGCCTCGACCCATGGCCTCGACTATGTCGTGGACCATGTTGGCCCCGTTGGTCATCACCGCGTCCACGTACCCGTCACGTATCAGGTCGCGGAACACTAGCCTCAGGCCGCCCGCGACCAGGGGCCCCGATAGGGCTATGAAAACAGTGTAGTCGGGGTCGCTGAACATCTCGGCCACGATGTCCACCGCCTTCCCGACCCTCCCAGCCCCTATGACCCCGGCCTGCTTCATCTCCTCGGCTAACTCGAGGACGGTCATCCCGGGGCGGAGCCGCATCTGGTGAACTCGCTTCATCTGTGCGCCTTCAGCTCTTGACGCGCTGGATCTTGACCCTGTCCATTATGATCCAGTACTCGACTTCCTTGCCCGCCGCAAGCTTCGCAGCCATCTCGTCGTCGCTTGGCAGCGACACGTCCCTGATGTCGTAGGTCTCCATGTCCATGAGCTGGAAGCTGGTTGGGCCCATGCTCACGATCTGGCCACTCCTCTTATCCACTATCGGGACTTGGACCGTG
>DASWLJ010000355.1:0-2212 GCA_036396185.1 Bathyarchaeia archaeon
CGTCTACGGCGTCTACGAGCGGTGGCTGAAGGAGCAGATAGGCTCCAAGCCCAAGCCCGGGCACATAGGCGTCATCACAGACGGGAACAGGCGGTGGGCCAGGCAGCACGACATGATCCCGTGGGAGGGCCACTGGGAGGGCGCCGACAGGGTCGAGGACTTCCTGGGGTGGTGCATGGAGCTGGGCGTCAAAACCGTGACCCTCTACAGCTTCTCGACTGAGAACTTTAAACGCGACGAGAGGGAGGTCCAGGAGCTCATGCGGCTCTTCGAGAAGACCCTGGAGGACGTCAAGGTGGCCGACTACATCCACAAGAACAGGGTGAAGATAAGGGCCCTGGGAAGAACGGGCATGCTCCCCCAGCGGATACAGGATCTGATCCGCGAGGTGGAGGAGGCCACCAAGGAGTACGACAGCTACTACCTGAACATAGCCATAGCCTATGGCGGACGGGCCGAGATCGTGGACGCTACTCGTATGATAGCCGCCGAGGTGATGAACGGGGAGGTCAGGCCTGAGGACATAGACGAGGAGGTCATCGAGGCGCACCTCTACACGGCCCACCTGCCTCAGCCCGACCCTGACCTGGTCATAAGGACCTCGGGCGAGTCCAGGCTCAGCAACTTCCTGGTATGGCAGTCCGCATACAGTGAGCTGTTCCTCGTGGACGTGTACTGGCCGGCGTTCCGCAAGATCGACCTCATGAGGGCCATCAGGAGCTACCAGCAGCGGAGCAGAAGGTACGGGAAGTAGTGTTGTTACGCGTCTCGGCTTATATTGATGTTTTTCGATGCATTTTTCGGGGCCTTTTTTTCTTTGGGAAGGTTTAAAAAACGGGTGACACACTTATTATTCTCACGTGATGAGAGCAACTCAGGGCCAGCTAGAAGACACTGCGAATAATCCCGCCATAATACGTAGTAATACGGGCCTGGGAGCCGCGTCTTCGAACATCAGCCTTGAATCATTAACACGACGATGTTAACCCGAGAGGGCCAACAATCTAGGTTTAACTCCATCACACAAGGGGGAGAAACGGGGAGGAAGTTGAGTGGTATACATCAAACGCATGATCGTTAAGAACTTCAAGTCATTCGGCGGCGACCCAATAAAACTCAACTTCCAGCCGGGATTCAACATAATCACGGGGCCCAACGGCAGCGGCAAGAGCAACATCCTCGACGCCGTTCAGTTCGTCCTAGGGGAGCTTGGCTCCAAGCGCATGAGGGCCCCCGACCTGGCAGGGCTCATATATGATGGGGCAGGCGAGGAGCACGAGGGCAGGGGCCAGGTGGCCACCGTCAGCCTGTACTTCGACAACGAGGACCGGGGTCTGCCCGTGGACAGGGCGACGGTCAGCATAGGCCGCAAGCTGGACAGGGAGGGCAAGAGTGACTACTACCTGAACGGCAAGAAGACCAGCCGACGCCAGATGGTGGAGGTCCTCGAGATGGTGGGCGTAACCCCAGGCGGCTACAACATAGTGCTCCAGGGCACGGCCACCAGGCTGAGCGACCTCACATCCCAGGAGCGCATGGCGGCCCTTGAGGACCTGGTGGGCATCACCGAGTACGACCAGAAGAAGGCCGACGCCAAGGTCAAGCTCAGCGAGGCGGAGCGCAAGATAGAGGTCGCCCAGGCCCAGATAGGCGAGATACGTAAGAAGGTCAACGAGCTGGAGCTGCAGAGGAACAACGCCATCCTCTTCGAGCTTCTGGGTAAGGAGGAGAACCACCTCTCGGCCAGCAGGCTCTCGGACCAGCTGAACAAGCTGGAGGCTCGGCTCGAGGAGTTCTCGGTCCAGATAAGGGAGAGGGAGGACGAGGTAAAGCGGCTCGAGGAGGAGCGTGGGAGGCTCATCGGCGAGAGGAGCGCCGCCCAGCAGAGGCTCGACGAGTACAACAAGGAGGCCGCTGAGAGGGGTAACACGAGGCTACCCATGCTCAAGTCCGACCTGGTGGGAAAGAACACGCTCAGGGACTCGCTGAGCGGGCGGCTCAGGGAGATAGGGCAGAGGAGGACGGCGCTGCAGGGCGCCGCCGCGGAGAAGGGGCAGGAGATCGAGCGCTCCAGGGGTGAGGTGTCCAGCAGAAACTTGAGGCTGGGGGAGCTCAACGACCGCGAGGCTTCACTCACGGCGGGGCTTGAGGAGAAGAGAGCCGAGCTCCAGAGGCTCAACGAGAGCATCACAAACGTCAGGGAGACCGCGGA
>DASWLJ010000356.1:0-11899 GCA_036396185.1 Bathyarchaeia archaeon
CCCGCGGCTCACGGACGAGCTGCTCGCCCTCGTCCTGGACGGCAAGAAGAGGACCACGACCACCCTCGTCAAGGAGATGGAGGTCGAGGGCTACCCTGAGCCCAGGGAGGGCGAGTACAGCGTGATACTGGACGGCTCCGGGGAGCCCCGCGCCGTCATCAGGACCGTGAGCGTCCGCCGCGCCAGGTTCAGCGACGTGGACGGGGACCACGCCTACTGGGAGGGCGAGGACGACAGGACCCTGGAGAGTTACGTGCGCGAGCACGCTAAATACTATAGGCGGCGGGGCGAGGCCATGGGCTTCACCTTCTCGGAGGACATGGAGGTGATACTGGAGCGGTTCGAGCTGGTCTACCCGCCCCCCCGGCTGAACACCTTTTATGCACACGCCTAGGAATATCCTCCATGTACAAGGTCGTCTTCACGGTCGTGGATGCCCAGGAGCCCCGGAGCCTGGACGGGGAGTCCACCCACGTCAAGGGCCCATGCAAGATGTATAGGGTCGGGGACAGGATGACCATCGTGGGTAACCCGGGGAGGCTGGTGCTTGAGGAGACGGACAGCGTCTGCCTCGCAGCTTTCAGCGCCATACTGCCGCTGACCTCGGCCATGGAGCGTGAGGTCACGGAGCCCTGGGACTACGTGGACAAGATCAAGTACTTCAGCTGCCCGGACTCGGAGCGCCCCGTCGTCTTCAAGGTTGAGCGAATAAAGGTGGAGCAGCGGGAGTACCCCACACCCTACGGCAGAAAATAGTGGGGCTACGCCACCCCGTAGTAGATGCTGTTGAATAGCAGCTTGAAGGTGGCCCTGTTCTGGTTCCTGAAGTGGGGCGAGCACCCGATGAGGATGAGGGTGCCGTTGCCCGCCGGGACCTCCGCCACCGCTGCCCTGCCCCTCAGGTGCTTCTCGCCCAGCAGCCACCCGCTAACGGTGGGGTCCGCCTCAGGGTACAGAGCCACGGCGACGCCGTCCTTCACGTTGAAGGCCGGGCTGTCCTGGAACATCACCGTCTCCTCGCGGCTGTACCCGTACCCGACGGGGTGGCTGTCGTCCACCAGCACCCTCAGCAGGCTGCCAGGGCAGTAGAACTCCTTCTCGCCCAAGCCGGCCAGAGGCAGCTCTGCCCCGGCGTACAGGTCCTTGACTGCGTACTCGCACGCCCTGTTCAGGGTGATCACGGTGCCGCCGGCGTCCAGGAACCTGAGCACCTCCTTGTTGCCCTGCTCCTCGACGCCCCTCTGGTACTTCAGCTCGTAGGCCTTGGCGTCCATGCCCCTGTACCCCTTCATGCCGTTAACGACTATGTCGCGGGTCAGGTCAGGGAACACGAGCACGTCCACCTTCTCGGCCAGGCCGCCGGCCCTCACGTCCTCGGGGTACAGGTTCACGTACTGGAACCCGTACTCCTCGAGGACCATCCTGAGCCAGCTCTCGTCGGCGTTGGGCAGCCATGCGCGGTACACGCCCACCCTGGGCTTCCTGAGCTCGAACGCGTCGGTCAGCGGCCTCTCGAAGCTGTAGAAGTCCAGGCCAAGCTCGGCCGCCATCCCCTCCAGCAGCTTCCCGACGCCCTTCTTGGCCTCCACTATGAAGGCTCCCGCCTTCAGGACGCCCTCATCCAGCTCCAACTCGTCCAGGCTCCTGCTCACAGCGTGGCCCTCGTCGAGCAGCCTGTTTACGGCCTTGAAGCTATAGTTGGGTACGGGGCTCCACGCGTAGAAGGGGCCGCCGCCGTGAACCTTCCCAGGGGGAACCGTCGGGGCGTCCACGGTCTCAAGCTCGGCCTCGAAGGCCGCGTTCGCCTGGGCCACGTCCACCCCCATCTGGAGGCTCAGCGTGTGAGCGGTTACATCGTAGGGCACCACGGGCGGCTGGTCGGGGCTGTCCCTCAGGTCGGGGTACACCTGCTTCTCCAGAAGAGCCTTGGCGAAACAGCCGTAGGGCTGGGCGTACAGGATGACGTGGCTCCCGGCGGGGTACTCGACGCCGTCAGCAGTGAACGGCTTCACCGCTACATGCACGTCTACGTCGCCGACCCTCATGACCCGAAGGAGCTCCGCGGCCGCCCCGGTGTCGCGCTGCTTCGAGGGCACCACGAAGGCGTAGGGGCCGCCCGAGGGGTTAACCGCCCTCCTCCCCATGTCCAGTGTGCCCCTGAGCCAACGGTTCCTGAACTTGGCCGCCGTCTGGAGGCAGGTCCAGGCCACCGTGAGCTCGTAGTCTATGATGTCTCGTAGAGTCCAGCGGCCCCCCTTCCAGGGGAGCGGATGGTTCCACCTGGCCTCCTTGGGGTTGAATCCCCTGTCAGGCTTCAGCTCCTCGGGCTTGATCTCTATGGGCGTCGCGATCTTGACGCTGGCCGCCTCGCTCAGTATCCTTATGCCGCCGTGGTAGTGCTGGTAGGCGCGGGCAGGGGTCCAGGCGTCGAACACCCAGTTGGTTGCGACGCCCCGCTTCCCCTCCCGGGCGAGGGCGTCCGCCATGCTGATGCCCATGAGGTTGACGCCGCTGGTGAGCACCGGGTCAACGTTGGGCTCGTAGGGGTCAGTGAAGGGGGGCACGTACAGCCTGGGCCCCTTGCTCCCCATCTGGTGGATGTCGTACACGATCTGGGGGTGCCACCTGTTGTGGATGTGCTCCACGGTGAGCAGCGTCTCCTTCAGCGTGAACATGTACCAGTCCCTGTTGTTGTCGTGGCCCGCGTACTTGTGGTACACGTAGGGGGGGCTCGTCCCCTCGTACTCTGTGCCCAGGTACCTGTTGTACCAGTCCACGACCATCCTGTTGCCATCGGGGTTCAGCGACGGGACGAACAGGAAGATCACGTTGTCGAGTATCTCCCTGACATCGGGGCCGTCCTCGGTGGCCAGCCTGTGGAGGAGCTCCATGCTCATCTGGCTGCCCCCCACCTCGGTGCTATGGATACTGCAGCTGATCATGACGACCGTCTTACCCTTCTCCAGAAGCTCAGCCGCCTCGGCGTCGCCCAGCCCCACGGGTTTACTTAGCCTCATCTGGACCTGCCTCAACTCCTCCAGGCGGCCCAGGTTCTCGGGGGACGACACCGTAGCGTAGATGAAGGGGTTACCCTCGGTGGTCTTGCCCACCTCCTCCACTAGGACCCGGGGCGAAACCGCGGCCACCTTCTTGAAGTACTCCACGATCTCGGGCCAGTCCGCCAGCTTCCTGTCCGTGCCGACGTGGTACCCGAGGTGCTCGATGGGTGATGGAACACCTTTCGATGACATGAGAAAAGAGTTAGTTCACACATAGTTAAGTTAAACGAATAACTCAAGAACCTAAACCGCGTATCATCATGGAATGGATCAAGGTAACATCCCTGAGACCTCTAAACCTAAGCAGCCCAACATCAACGACTACGTGGCGGGGGCAATGCTGGCCAACGGCGTCGTCTGGATATGGATGCAGGCCCTCAGCGTCTTCAGAGACTACACCAGCCAGGTGCCACCCGCCTTACTGGCTGACATGAGCTACGTGGTCTACATCCTGGGCGGGTACTACGCGTCCATGCAGGTCTGTAAGAGGGCGGACCAGAAGCACCTAATAGTCGGAGTAAAGCTCGCTGCTGCCTCATGGGTTATGGGCGTATTCATCATGTTCACGCTGGCGCCTGAGCCCGACGCGAGGCTCATGGTGGCCCTCCTGGTGTGCTTCGCCGCAGGATGCGTACTCGGCGGGTATATGACGGTCAGGGCCCGGCTCAGGAAGCGTCGGGAGGCAAGCTCTTAAAGCCCCCTTCACCGCTAATGGTCATAGCCGTTGAAGTGCCGAAACATGTTCTGGGACGAGGAGATCACCGCCGAGGACGAGGAGAGAGCCATCGAGTGGACCGCCAGGGAGTTCTACAAGTACGGCCTAGAGACGGCGGCCATCCTGTTCCTAGAGAGCGGCAAGCCCCTCGCCTTCATAGGCAGCCAGATAGGCTCGGTGTTCGTCATGCCCTTCCTACCCTTCTTCGGGGACACGGCCTACACGAAAGGGGACAAGTTCTTCAAGGTCTTCCAGAAGGACACAAACGTGGAGCGGCTCATCAAGAGGCTGGAGGAGCTCTCCGAGAAGGGACCGAGGGACGACGTTAAGAGAAAGCCTGAGAATGAGCAGGATAAGAGAGTAGGAAACGGCAGAGGGGAAAGGAAGGGCTGGAGAAGGTACCTTCCTTTTTAGATCGTGCGTGCCGTTACTCTTGTCCCATATAGTTGTGAAACATAATAATTAGTTGCGTCATTACTCTTATAGTAGTAGAGTAACTCTATACGTTGGTCAACATTGGATATTATAGGCAATAATAAACGGCAGAACGAGTGAAACACTGCCTCGATTCTATATTATTGTAGGTATAATATTATCCCTAAAATGTCAATTAACACACTGATGGAAAAAAAGTATTATATATACAGTATAGAGATCAATCATCTAGTCTATCGTTCATTGGGCTGCCATCGTTGCTCAGCTTAGAGCGTACCTTATGCAGCCCAGTGGATAGGCGAAAAAAAACGGAAGGAAAAACAATGGCAATAATAGTAACAGGACGACTCATGACTTTCATACTGCTGATCCTAACATTCGTAGCAATGTACTACTACATGTACCTGGGCAAACACGGCAAGGTCTTCAAGATCAGGACGCTGCCGGCGATACAGGCCATACCTGAGGCAGTGGGCAGGGCCGCCGAGATGGGGCAGCCCGTATTGTGGACCCCCGGCATCGCCGGTGGCCTCAACGACTCTACCCAGGGGCCGCAGACCCTCGCCGCCATCTCCATCCTGGAGTACGTGACCGAGGAGGTCGCGAAGGCTGGCGTCAAGATAGCGGCAATTTGCCCGCTGCCTGACGCTCTGCCCCTGGTCGAGGAGTCGATGAGGACGGCCTACATGACGCAGGGCAAGCCAGAGGAGTTCGACGTCGAATCCGTGCGGTTCATCTCCGGCCAGTCGGCTTACATGACAGGAACCCTGGGATACATGCAGAGGGAAAGGCCCGCGTCCACCATACTGGTGGGCGGCTTCTACTACGAGGCCGTCATCATCGCCGAGGGCGGCAACACCATCGGCGCCATGCAGATCGGTGGAACCAACAACATACACCAGATGCCCTTCCTGGTGGCCACATGCGACTACATGCTCCTCGCGGAGGAGCTGTACGCCGCCGGGGCGGCCATCAGCCAGAACCCGGACATGCTGGGCTCGATAAAGGGAGAGGACATGATCAAGCTGTTGATCATAACCTTGACGGGCGTCGGATTCCTGCTCGGAGCAGCCAACATAACGTTCCTGGCAACAATGTTGAGGACGTGGTGAAAGAATGTCACAGATACTTAAACGAGAGGTCGTCTTCGCGCTGACCGGTGTGGTCACCGTGCTGATGTTCGTCGAGTACTTCTTCTACCCCCAGGACTGGATCGTGGCCTCGACCGTCAGGAACTGGGCCGTGATCATATACAACATCAGCCTCGGCCTTGGAGGCGTGAGGCTGATAATGCAGCACGTCTGGGGCACGCAGAGGAGGAAGGAGAACTGGCAGTTCAGCGCGCTGTTCCTCGTGGCGTTCGTCGTCATGCTCCTCGGCGGCCTCGTAGGGTACTTCACCGCAGGCGTGGCCACCAACAACGCGGTCTACAACTGGCTGTTCAACAACGTGTACACGCCTCTAGGCTCGACGACGTACGCCATCACGGGCTTCTACATCTTCTCAGCCGCCTACAGGGCGTTCAGGGCCAGGAACCTTGACGCGGCGCTCATGCTGATAGCCGGGTGCTTCGTCATCCTGAGCAACGCCCCCGTCGGCGAGGTCATCTGGAGCGGCATACCGGCCATCGGAGAGTGGTTCAGGTTCGTCGGCCAGGTGCCCGGAATGAGGGCCTTCGAAGTTGTAGGCGCCCTAGGAATGATCGCTTACGGCTTCAGGGCTCTGCTGGGTAAGGAGAGAGGCTTCTACGCCGGAGGTGCTGAGGAGTGAGCGGCCAGAACATCTTCGACAGGCTACAGAGCATCGACAGGAGGGTCTTCTACTGGGTGCTCTTCATCACCCTGATGGTCCCCTTCATCAACCCCATCGGGCTGCCCGTCAAGGTGGTCCAGAACACGAGGGACCTTTACGAGGGCGTCACTGGCGACAACATCAACCCGGGCGACATAGCCATCATGAACTTCGGGTACGGCGTAAGCGCGTGGAGCGAGTGCGCCCCCGGTTTCACGGTGTGCGCCAAGGCACTGTTCAGGGAAGGCGCCAGGATCGTCTTCATGGGTGCCCACTACGACGTGGAGCTATCGATGAACAAACTGAAGAACGACGCCAGGGAGGACTTCGCAGACAAGGTCTACGGCGTGGACTACGTGTTCCTGGGCTACTTCGCAGGCGGAGAGTCTGCGATCGCCCAGCTGGCGACTGACGCGTGGACCGTTTACCCCGAAGACCACTACAGGACCCCAGTAGCGGATATACCATTGATGCAGGACTTCCACGGCTGGCAGGACGTCGCCGTGGTCCTCAGCTCTGACACAGGCGACGTGGGATCCTACTTCCTCAGGCAGTGGCAGGGAGCCCACGGCACGAAGCTAGCGGAGATCGGCATCGCCATGAACGGCTCAACCGACTACCCCTACTACCTGGCCGGCAACTACTTCGGACTCAGCATTGGGTCCAGAGGCGGAGCCGAGCTGGAGGTGCTGATAGGGGAGCCCGGTGAGGCCACCACGGCAATGGACAGCATCAACGCATCTCACCTACTGATCGTGTTAGCAGTCATACTGGCTAACGTAGGATACCTACTATCGAGGAGGAAAGCGTAATGGCGTACCCGACAGAACTGTGGAGCTTAATCGGCCTGTGGACAGGCTGGCTGCTCATGCTGATGATCTACAGCTACCCGCTGTACAAGGAGAACGTGACCTACAGGTTCGCGGAGCACATCTTCATCGCCATATTCCTGGCCATCAACCTGGTGGTCAACTTCACCAACGTCATGAGGATATGCATAACGCCGCTGCTAGGAGGAAACCTCCTGATGATCGCGCCGCTGATACTCGGCATACTCATCTACACGATGCTCATACCCGAGTACAGGTGGATCAGCAGGTACCCCATCGCCATACTGGTCGGAGCAGGCTTCGGCCTCGGCATGAGGGGAGTCATCAAGCCCAGCATACTGGACGCAGTAGCGAACACCATCACGGCGCCCAGCGCGGGCACCATGATGAGCTGGGTCAACTTCCTGTACATAGCGGTGGGCCTGATCAGCAGCGTCATGTACTTCCTGCTGACCTACGAGCACACGGGGCTCCTGCAGCCGCCGACAAAGCTAGGCCGTCTGTTCATCATGATCGGCCTCGGCGCCTACTTCGGCAACACGGTGCTATTCAGGTTCACGATGCTAACGGGAAGGGCTCAGTTCTTCCTACAGGTCCTGAAGATAATCCCGATGTAACAACCCCAATTTTATTTTATTTTTTTCTCCAGCACATGTTAAATGGCTCCAGCTGCACCCATACATGAGGAAATTGGATAGGCAGCTTCTAGACGAGCTACTGAAGGACGATGCGGTGTTCCCCAAGGTCAAGCTGGAGGTACTCCTCTTCACCCACCTTGGCCTCAGGGGCTGCTCCCAAGTCACCATACCGGCCGAGCTCCCGGGCGGAGCCGAGATGGGCCAGAAGATCGATGAGAGGGTGCAGCCTCACCTGATGAAACTGCCCACAATCACGGAGCCGCGTGACAGGCTCATGGCCGTCAGAGCCTTGAAGGAGATGATGGAGAAGGGCTTCGAGGAGCACGTGGAGGAGTCCGCGTCATACAAGGCGCTCTATAGGTGGACGGACAGGCTGGGCCTCAAGAG
The DNA here is from genome assembly GCA_036396185.1 of Bathyarchaeia archaeon. Lineage (GTDB taxonomy): Archaea > Thermoproteota > Bathyarchaeia > TCS64 > TCS64 > RBG-16-57-9. Next base: position 7,856 of record DASWLJ010000356.1, read on the forward strand.
CCAGCAGTCCAAGGTCCGGCCCACGGTCCACGAGATATACGTCTTCAAGGACGGCTCGGCGAGGAGGGAGCTGACAGACCTCCTCAGGGACAGGGACAAGCTGAGGCAGGCCGCAGTCAGGAAGCCTGACCCCAAGGCCGGAGGCATGAGGTTCGCCTACCCGGAGGAGTTCGACCGCAAGTGGATCAGGCGGATGGGGCGTCTACTCGGCTACCCTCCCTGCTGCGTGGACAGGTACGCCGAGGACCGCGTGAACGGCGTCAACGTGGAGACGAGAGCATCGAGCCAGCTGGCCGAGGCCATCAAGGCCGGGCAGCAGATCAACTCACTCGCCTACCCCCTGAGCTACTTCTTCCCGTGTAAACCAGACTGCCCGGCGTCCACGGCCCTGGGCTCAGCGTGGAGGAGGAAGCTGGAGGAACTGGACCCGCAGCTGAGCGCCATGTACGGCGAGCTTGTTAGGCTCAACACGCACATGGTGCTCAAGCAGCCCGAGATAATACAGAGGTACGTGTCCCAGTTCCAGCCGCCGAAGGAAGAAGAAAAGTGAGGCACGTGAAGCGATTGACTCCACACGAGTTATCCGTCCTCGAGCAAGAGTTCCCCCTGGACCTAGAGTCCACTAAGGTGCAGCCGGCGGCCGGCCTCGGAAAGGAGGCTAAGCTCTACAGAGTGCGGAGCTCCAAGCTTATACCGGGAGAAGCGTACACAGGGGACACATACATCATAGACACGGCTGCTGGGCGCACGATAGCTTGCCAGCCCCACATAGTCGACGAGGAGCTGAAAGCCCTCTGCAAGGAGGCCGCCCGCGGGTTCGTGGCCGCAGCCGAGGACATAGGCGTCCTGGAGCCCGAGGAGGCAGGCATCATGCACATCCTGAGGGCCGGGACAGGGTACATGGTGGCAGACGCCATGCCCATCCACATCCCCATCCTGGACGTGCGAACCCAGTACGAGGAGGAGGGCTACAGGGACCACTCGGACGACCCGAGGAGGCTGAGGGTAAGCTACAGAAGCTACCCCAAGAGGATCGAGGAAGTAAAGAGCCTCGTGATCCCAGACACCTACGCGACGGGGCGGTCAGCCGAGGCCGCCCTCCTAGACCTCATAGCCAAGGGGTTCAAGCCGGAGACGGTGATCCTGTACGGCTTCATAGCCATACCGGCACTGGTGAGGATCGGCGGCCTATGTGAAGGCCAGGGGATCGGCCTCAAATGCTTCGCCATCTGCGACATCCCCCAGCTGGCCCACAACCACTACGATATGCCTGTCTACGGGCTCGACGAGAGCCTCCACGCGGCCACCGGGGAGACAGGCAGGCTCGGCAGCATCGTGGACGCGGCCACGTTGGAGAAGCTGATCCCGGGCTACGTCCCCGGGATGGACCAGCCGGGGGACTGGAGCGAGAGGCAGAGCCACCTGTTCAACGGCTTGAAGAGGGAGCAGGGCAACATAAGGGGCCACCTTGAGAAGAGTATCGCCCTCATCGAGAGGCTCACGGCGTTGAGCAGAGGAGAACGCTGGTACACGGGGGTCCACGAGGCAGCAGCCGAGAAGGAGCTGGACGCCCTCAGGCAGACGCTGGCGAGGTACGTCTAACCATCCTTTTTATAAAACAGGGCTCTACACCCTTGAATAACGTTGCAGTACCACCTGGTCCTCACTGAACGGTGCAACCTCCACTGCACATACTGCGGAGGCACGCGGCACCAGGAGGGACTGCCCCTAGACCCCACGTACACCCTGGACGACCTCAAAACGTTCATGGGGCAGGACCCTGAGCCCATCATAGGGTTCTACGGCGGCGAGCCCCTCCTTGCCCAGGAGTACATGTACAGGGTCATGGACGAGGTGCCGGCTAAGGCGTACACGCTACAGACCAACGGCACACACCTGGCGGAGGTGGAGGACAGGTACCTCCACAGGCTCCACAGTATACTTGTGTCCATTGATGGCCCCAGGGAGGTCACGGACGCCTGTAGAGGCGAGGGCACCTACGACGCTGTTATGCGGAACCTGAGGGACATCCGGGAGAGGGGCTACGCTGGCGACGTTGTGGCCAGGATGGCTTACTCGGACCACGGCGACATCTACAGGGACGTGAAGTATCTGCTGAGCCTGGGCGACCCCTGCTTCGACCACGTCCACTGGCAGCTGGACGTTTTCTGGTCTGACCTGGAAGCGAGGGCTGACCTTGAGGGGTGGCTGAGCCGATACGACCGCGGCGTGGCGCGGCTTGTCCGCGACTTCGGTGAGGCCCTGGAGGCGGGCAGGGTGCCGGGCCTGGTCCCCTTCATACCCGTCCTCAGGACCCTGCTCACGGGGGAGCCTGTTCCCCACATATGGTGTGGCTCCGGGAGGGACAGCTTCGCAATCATGACCAGCGGCAACATAGAGGTCTGCCCCATCTGCCCCGAGATGCCCTACTCCAACGTGGGCAGCATATACACGTTCACGCCCCAGGGAATCAGGGATAGCCTCCCTGTGGGCTCCCCCTGCACCGAGTGCGGGGACCTGTGGGTCTGCGGCGGAAGGTGCCTGTTCTCCAACCAGACCATGTTCTGGGGTCGCGGCTGGTTCGATAGGGTCTGCGAGACGACCCGGCGCATGATAAGGGGGCTTGAGGGGCTCGTGCCCCTCGCCAGGCCCCTCATGGAAGAGGGCGTGCTCCCGGCTGACGCCTTCGATTACCCCATGATCAACAACGGCTGCGAGATCATCCCCTAGATAAAATCATAACCGGTGGACACCACTCTAAGCTCATGAAGATCAGCTTCGGGGCCTTCATCAGCTCCGAGAGACAGAGCTACCAGGAGATACTGGACGACTCCCTGCACCTAGAGTCCCTTGGCTACCACAGCGTCTGGATAAGCGACCACGTCTACGGCATGTACACGAACCCGGCTGACCCCAGGTTCGAGTGCTGGACCACCATGTCGGCCCTCGCGGCCGACACGGACACGATACGGCTGGGGCAGCTCGTCCTCTGCAACCCCTTCAGGCACCCGCCCCTCCTAGCCAAGATGGCTGCGACGCTGGACGCCATCAGCGGAGGCCGCCTGATACTGGGCCTGGGCACCGGGTGGAATGAGGGCGAGTTCAAGGCGTACGGGTACACGCTGGAGAGCCCGGCCGCCAGGGTGAGGCGCCTGGACGAGGCAGCCAGGATCATCAAGCTCATGTGGACGGAGGAGGCCCCCAGCTACCAGGGACGCTACTACAGCATCGACGGCGCGTACTGCAGCCCGAAGCCCGTCCAGAGGCCCCACCCGCCCCTCATGCTGGCCGGCGGCGGCGAGGAGCTGACCCTCAGGACGGTGGCGAGGCACGCCGACATAAGCAACTACGCGGCTTGGATGGGGACCCCTGAGGCGTTCAAGGCCAAGTCGGAGGCCCTGGACAGCCACTGCCGTAAGGTGGGGCGCGACCCAGGCGAGATAACCCGGTCGTGGGCCTGCTACACGCTGATCAGCGAGGATCAAGGTAAGGCCGAGATGAGCATGGGCAGGTACACCCGTAGTATGCAGTCTAGGTACGGGAACGAGGCTGGTGACAGGAGGCCGCCTCTGGCCGGGGCACCCGACGAGGTCATAGAACAGGTTCAGAGGTACATCGACGCGGGCGTCAGAATGTTCATCGTCCGCTTCATGGGGGACGACTTCAGCCCGGAGGCCAGGCTCTTCGCCGAGGAGGTCGCGCCATCCTTCACGTAGCCCAAACCCCTTTTATCTACGCGAGCCCCTCAGTCTGTGATCGATATGGAGAACCTTCTCTACAAGCTCACTCGACCCGAGGTCGAGGAGTACCTGAAGAGGTGCGACGTTGTCCTGTTCCCCGTGGGCTCCACCGAGCAGCACGGCAAGCACATGGCCATCGACAACGACGCATTCACGGCCCTGGAGATATCCAGGAGGGTGGCCGAGAAGACGGGGGTGCTAGTTGCCTCGCCCCTGTACTTCGGCTACTCGCCCCACCACATGAACTTCAAGGGCAGCATAACCCTCAGCTTCGAGACCCTGGTGGACGTATACAGGGAGGTCT
>DASWLJ010000357.1:0-6675 GCA_036396185.1 Bathyarchaeia archaeon
AAACTCCGCGGCGAGAACGCCGAGATAGAGGACCCCGTGTCCAACGCAGGAGCGACTTACAGGTGCTACGGCATATCTGACAACTGCGACCCCGAGGTTAGCTTCCTTGTAGACGACGTCCAGAAGGCCCAGTTCCACGGATGTGGCATCATCATCGGCTACGTAGGAGGAACCTACTACGCTCTGGATGAGACCAGCCTTGAGAACGTCTACGTCATCATGACAAGCAGCGAACAGGGCATCGTCGTGGACGTCACTGCGCCTGTCCCCGAGGCCCACGCAGCGGGCCAGGAGGGTAACATGTGCGAGATGGCTCTCGAGGTCATGCCTAACCATAACCTTGTCATAGCGACAGCCGACTCGCCGTTCAGCCACTACTCGCCCATGTACAAGCCCGAGATACAGAAGGCTGACCGATACGGCCCAGCATCACCCTACCCGCAGCAGGGCGCCAAGCTGTTCAGTAACATCGTCAACTACATGATCAGGAACAAGCTCGACGCCGAGGTCTCTGGGCTGGAGGACGACGTCGCCAGCCTGACGGCCTCCACGACGAGCCTCCAAGGCCAGGTGACAACGCTGACTTCGGAGAAGACCCAGCTACAGACGAGCCTCACGGCCGCCCAGAGCAGCGCTAGCACGATGCAGATCGTGGCTGTGGCCGCCCTCGTGGTCGGTGTCGTCGCGGGCTACTTCGTTGGCCCCATGATTAAGAAGCAGTAAGCCTTCTCTACTCTCTTTTTAACTTTTTTAGCCACATAATCACGTTGACGCGGATCAGTATTTTACATGAAAAAACTAATAAACGTTACAAGTCATGGTTCATGTGGTTCAAATGAAGACCAATAAAACACTTCTAGTCTTGACATCCCTGCTCCTGCTGGCGCTTCCACTCGTATATGCCGCACCCAAGAAAGACTACGGCACCATAACAGAGGGAGAGATACTCTACAGCGCGAGCCATTACCTTGCCGGGTAGCCCATCCCAACAGGCTTCGACCCCTTCGGGTACAACTACCAGGGGCACCTCTTCAAGGGAAGCTACTTCAACGTCTACTCGGGGGGAGCCGGGTTCCCGCCATACGAGGGAGACGATGAAGCCTACCTTTTGGCGAACCCAACCGCCGTTTCACACTGGGCTTGGCCACACAGAGACACCCAGCTGGTGATGAAGTGGAACGACGCATGGCTCAGCAACATGGACAAAGATGGCGACGGTAAACTAGACAGACATTACGGCTATTCAACGTACATCGGCTCAGGGGCGTGGGAGACCAACCACATGTGGGGTGAGAACGAGGACGATACCCAGTGGAACTACTTCTGCAAGATAGTCGCCGCCCCCGCTGACGCCTACAAGCTGTCAGGCGTATGGTACACATCCGACGGCACCGAGATCGGTCCAGTCATCTGGGGAGAATTCGCAGTCATATTCGAGGTCTCGAACGACCCCTCAACTGGAGACCACGGCGTCCTCTACAACGCTCCAGCGCCCACAGGGTTCGGCTACTACAAACCTTAAATTTTATTACACAAAATTGTGGTATAAAACCATCGTACACCATGTTAAACTATCTGAAACCGTCGTCAGTAAATTAGATCCTAAAAATTAGCTAAATGCAACCTAAAAATAAATCACGTTCTGTACAGCCACAGTAATCCCAGCGACAAGACGTGGCGAGCCCGGGGGGATTTGAACCCTCGATCTCCGGCTTAGAAGGCCGGTGCCTTATCCTGACTTGGCCACGGGCTCCCGCATCCTAAAAACAGTGACCCGGATTTAAGAGTATCCGGGCGTAAAGAAACCTAGTCTTCCTTCTTCTTGAAGACGGTGAACCCACAGTTACCGCACGTGTACCTGTCGCCGTGGTCGGCCATGAAGTAGCCGCGGCCGCACCTGTTACAGAAGGGCAGCTTCCTCTCCAGCTTACCGTCCTTGATCTCGTAGTGCCTGCTAACGCTGTCCGACATCAGGCGGCCTCCTTCTTCTCGGCCTCGGGGGCCTGGGGGTTGTTGCGTCTGATGACGTGTTTGGGTTCCACCTTGAGGGCGGTCGCCGGGTCATCGTACACGTGGGCCACGCCCAGAGTGACGTGGGTCCCTGACTTGGTCTCGATCTCCTGGACGTAGACCTGGTCCAGGTTAACCCTCAGCGCGGTAGCCAGCTCCACCTTGATGCCGCTCCTGTTGGGGGTGCTCTTCTCCTCGATCTTGAACGCCACCTCACGTCTACCTATGAGGGGGTTGGTCTTCGTCGAGGTCAGCTCCAGCTTCATCGTTTCTCCTCCATGGTGTTCATGAACTCCTTGGCCCATCTTCTCCGCTCCTCTGTCAAGGTCACCACGACCATGCCTTCACGGGGTTGTCCGTAGACAACAACGGAGCCGACCGGCATCCACGCCATGAGAGGAAGGACCAGCAGATCCTCTTCACCTTCGACAACTACCCCCAGCCTCTTATTAAAAGATATAGCCTCAGACAGCGCCCTCTGAGCCTCCGCGGAAAGGGTCCCAGGTGAGTTAACCACCTCAACGCTGTCCCCCAACTCGATGTGCTCGACGTCCTCCCTCATCACGCGGTGGTCCACGACGGCGATGTCGGGGTGCAGTCCGGCCTTCAATATGTTGGCGGTGACGTAGTCGCCAACCGTGGCCCACATGGGGGGCTCCTCGGCCTCAAGAAGCCTACTGAGGGCAACGACGTTCTCAGAAACGGGGGCCCTCAGAAGCACCCCCAGAGGAGACTTAAGGTCTAAGCGCCTCTCGATGGGCAATACAAGGTCACGGAACTCAGTCAGGTTACGCGCCGCCCCTTACCTTATCTTCAAGGCGTACGTGCCGGGCTCCTTGGCCTCCAGCTTCTGAGCCAAGATGCTTTTCTCCGGGTCGAGCACCACCAGAATGCCCGAGTAGTCGTCGCTGAACTCGGTGCCCTTGCAGACGGGGCAGACGTTCTCCTCAGTTACGCTCTTACAGTTTCTGCAGGCTCTCGGCACTAATCTTCCTCCTTCTCACCCTGCCTAGTCTCCTCGGCAATCCACTCTATCTTCCCGAGCATAGGCTGCCTCGCCGTCACACCGATCTTGCCGCCGCTGCGGCCTCTGGGGAAGCTGACGGCCACTATGCGGACCCTGAAGATGTCGCCACGGCTGATGGTGCGGCCGCTCTCTTTACCGAGCAGCACGCCCTGCCTCTCATCGTAGCTGATGAAGTCGTCCATTAGCTGGCTGACGTGGAGCAGGGCGTCCACGGGCCCGATCCTGAGGAAGGTGCCGAAGTCGGCCACCTCCACCACCTCCCCCTCGATCACCTCCTGCAGCTGCGGGAAGAACGTGAGGATATCGAAGATCACCGGGTGGTGGGTGCCGCCGTCGCCGGATATTATTCGACCGTTAGGGTTAACCTCCAGCTTTATCACGCTTATGATGTAGCCGAGCTCCTCGTCCACCAGGCCCTCGTACTTGCTGCGAAGCTCCTTGTAAGCGGCCTCCACCAGGGGCTCTCCGAACATGCTGGGGCTGATCCTGATGGTGTCCTTAAGCGTGATTAGGTTGAACATGCTCTCACTTAGACCCGTAAGGATTGATAAAAACCTTGTCCAGCCTCAAATCTCTATGAGCACCTCGAAGGAATACTTGCTGATGATGCTGCCCAGGTATTCCTTCCAGTCGTTGCCCACAGTCACCAGGATGTAGATGCCAGCGATATCCGCCCTCTGGTTCCGCACAAGATCCACGAGGGCCAGCACTGTCTCCCCGCTTCTAACGACGTCGTCTATGATGAGAATGCTGTCCTTCTTCTTTATCGCCGCCTTGGGGATGTAGAGGCTCTTCCTGATGGCGCTCCCCTTTGGGATGTAGGTCTCCTCCACGAACTCCTGGATTCCCACCTCCTTGGTCTCCTTCGCCACCAGAAGATCCGTGTCGAGGAGGTTGGCCACAAGGGTTGCACACGGTATCCCGTCAACGGCCGCCGTTAGGACCTTGGTGACGCGCCTGCCAGCGAACTTCTCCATGGCGTAGTTACTCATGATCTTGAGCCATGTGATCTCGCTCACCAGGGGCGTGTTATCAAAGTAGCCTTCCTCATCGAACATTATGCGTTTCTTAAGCGCAGCCTTAATGTTCGTGATCTCGGTCAGCTTCTCGTAGAGTCCCTGAGCCCGCTGGTAGCTTGGGAGTACGTGCCCGCGCATGTATCTGCTCAGTATAGGTGGGCTGAGGCCAAGGACCTCGCTCAGTTCCTGGTAGGTGTGAGTCTCGCTCGCCACCTTCAACAAGTCGGTGATCATCATACGGTACTTGAGTTCCCGTACACGCGTCTCGGCCATGCTTCCCCTTCCATCGATCCATTCGGCGGGCCTGAGGGGATTCGAACCCCTGACCAACGGCTCTCCTCGACCCCTGAAGGTCTTAAAAGGCCGATGCTCTACCTTGCTGAGCTACAGGCCCAACACTCTAAGGCGTTAACCAGTTTACATCAACTGACTATATAACTTTTTTTTGTTTTGCAATATTGCTACAATAAATGATGAAGGGGGCGTCTTAGGGAACTGGACAAGGCTTATATGACGCTTTCTTAAGGATCGTGGTGCGCGCGGCTGTAGTCAAGTGGTAAGATCCCAGCCCCCCAAGCTGGTGGCCCGGGTCCGATCCCCGGCAGCCGCACCAAACAACTTTATCTGCTCCAGCCGCCGAATGCCTCTACAATTCACGTCAGCGGAAACGCGTCCGGAGCCAACCGCAAGAGGCTGGAGGGGCTGCAGACCGCTTACTTCCAGCACCCGCTGGACAAGGCGGCCACGGAGAACCTGGCCAAGGTCAAGGACATGGACCTGTTCGCCAAGAAGTTCATGGAGCTGGGGCTTGAGAAGATATTCCTCATGCAGAACATCGGGAGCTGCCTCAGGGTCAGCGAGACCCAGGTACCCATATACAGGCGGTAAATCGAGGCCTGTGAAGTGCTTGAGGTGCAGCCTCCTCACCTCTTCATCCAGAACGACCCCTTCCCCAACGCCTACACGTACGGGTACACCAACCCTTTCGTGGTGGTCACAACTGGGCTGCTGAAAGACTTCGACGAGGACGAACTCACGTTCATTCTCGGCCACGAGCTTGGCCACTTCAAGTGCGGCCACACCCTGTACAACACCATGGCGCAGAACCTCACGTACATCATCGGCATCATCAGCGACATGACTCTAGGCATAGGTGGGCTGGTGACACAGGGCATTCAGCTGGCGCTCCTCGAGTGGAGCAGGAAGGCTGAGTTCAGTGCTGACAGAGCCGGGCTGCTGGCCGTTCAGGACAGGGGCGCGGCGTCCAGAGCCCTCAGCAAGCTCATAGCACCAGATAAAGGGCTCTAGAGGGAGATCAACCACGAGGATATTATGAAACAGGCCAGGGAGTTCGAGGAGCTTGAGAAGGACAACATCAACAAGACATACAAGTTCCTCACCACCATCAGCTCGACGCACCCCTGGACCATAATCAGAGCTAAGGAGATCAACGAGTGGATAAACGAAGGAGACTACGATAAAGTCTTCAGCATGGACCCCAACGCGCTGCAGGAGGTCGTCGCCAAGACGGAGCGACTGTCGTCCAACAAGACACTGTGCCCTGACAGCGGCCACGAGCTGGTCTGGATCGAACAGTACCAGCGGTGGTACTGCTACGGGTGCAACAAGTACCCTTAACGCTCACCGACATTGAACACAGGTTTCTTCGAGCAAGACTCTAATCCCTAAGATTAATACGCCGCACTCTCGCTTCGGTTCCGTGATTATTACTTAAAATACATGAAATTCTCCCGAAAACCTCATCCTGTTAACCTATTATACGTTTACTCAAAACAAGTGTCCTAAAAGGGTCAACATGTTTCTACATTCACTATTCTACATCAACCTTTTTATATCAAGCCCCGATTCAATGTAGGCGAACGGTGCGTATATGCCATCCTGGAAATACTCGGTGCAAGGGCTAGACCCAGACAAGACCGCGATAGCCAGCGGCAGGGATCTAAGGATAAAGCCAAAGGTCGCTAGAGAGATCTGTCATCAGCTAAAGGGCATGAAGCTGGGGGAGGCTAAAACATACCTAGAAGGAGTCGTGGAAATGAAGGTTGCCGTACCCTACTATAGGTACCGCAGTAGAATACCTCACAGGAAGGAGCTTCAGGGGCACGACGCAGGCCGGTTCCCCCAGAAGACCGCCGGCGAGATTCTGAAGATACTTAACTCGGTGGAGGCTAACGCCGAGTTCAAGGGGCTATACGCAGACAAGTTGAGGATTGTTCACGTGGCCGCTCACAGGGGCAGAGTCATCAGGAAGTACATTCCCAGGGCCTTCGGGAGGGCTTCACCCTACTACAAGCACCTCACCCACATCGAGGTAGCAGTCGAGGAATACTAATGTCGGTCGTCAAACGTATCATAAAGGATAGCATCGAGCGTGTCAAGGTGGACGAGCTGCTGTACGACGAGTACGAGCAGGCCGGCTACGGAGGCATCACACTCACCAAGACGCCCCTCGGCACCCAGATCAACCTTTTCGCCATGAGGCCGGGCAGGGTAATAGGTAAGCGCGGTAAGGCCATCAAGGAGGCGTCGGAGCGCTTAGAGAAGGAGCTCGGCCTACCAAATCCGCAGATAACGGTGGTGGAGGTGGAGTTACCCGAG